>JAIRMA010000033.1 GCA_031259085.1 Christensenellaceae bacterium | reverse complement strand
GTCAATTGCTAGGTTAAAAGAAGATCATTAAAAAGATTACTTAAAGTAACGCTAAAGATCAAATGTTCTTAGAATATACAAAATTACATTGAATGATTGTCAAACGCAAACATTTAAGTTATATGATTTATGAAGTTAATAATTTTTGATAATCTATTTAATCCCATCAATAAATATGAAGCAATAAATTCACATAAATACAATTAGTTAGAAGCCAAAACTTACAAATATCCAAAAATTTAGACAACTTGATACTTTCATGTTGTCAATAATATCGTATAAATGTCAATATTATTCAGTTTTTTTTAAATACATATGTTAAAATTAGAAGGGTGCAAAATGAGCAGACGTATAGTTATCACATCTGGTAAGGGTGGAGTTGGAAAGACCACAATCACTGCAAACCTTGGGATGGCGATTGCAAAGTGTGGGCTAGGTGTCGTTTTAGTTGATGCAGATATAGGCCTTAATAATTTAGATGTTGTAATGGAGCTTGAGAGTAGAGTCGTCTATGATCTAGGTGATGTTTTGAATGCTAGATGTAGATTAAGGCAGGCTTTGATTAGAGATTTTAGGTGTGATGATCTATACCTATTACCATCTAGCAAAATATGCATGGATCGAATCACGCCCATGCAGTTTAAAACAGTGGTATCAGAGCTCGCTACAACTTTTGATTTTGTGTTGGTAGATTCGCCAGCCGGTATTGATGCAGGATTTCATAGAGCAGTTTTAGCATGCAGGGAAGCATTGATTGTTACAACATCGCATATTAGTGCAGTGCGAGACGCCAATACGGTACTAGGGTTAATTAGTGCGTATGATGTATCGCCTGTGAACGTTGTGGTAAATAGACATCGGAGTGACATGGTAGCTAAAGGGTTTATGATGAGCTCAAATGAAATTGCACAATTACTGAAGGCACCATTGATAGCTGAGCTCCCAGAAGATGATGACATTTCTGTCAATGGAATATTTGAAAATGTAATTAGGTCTAAAACGAGCAAGGCATATAAGAATTTCGCATTGTCTCTGACAAATACCAATCTTGTACAAGATGATAAAAATTTGTTCAATTTACTTGTAAAATGGTTTAGAAGGGGGTAGAGATGGAGAGGAAGTCTGTTATTGTTAAAAGGATGAAGGTGTTATTAAAAAATGATTCTGTAATACCTCCTGGACTAATTGATGCTCTAACTCATGATATAAACGAAGTTTTGAAGAGCTATTTTGAGTATGATCACAATTTACTCAAGATCCAGATAAAGAATAACGAAGCATCAAAAAATGCATTAATAATATATACAGACATAACTAGAGCAAAGTGTTTTAATGCAATATGATATGTTTAAATGTAAACGTTAATGAAATACATTTTTTAATACTGCTATAGAATTGCAAATCAAAGTTTAACTTAAAAAAAAGAAAAGGCATTGGCCTAGATCGCCAATAAGGATTCAATTTTTTTAATTTTATCGAGCATTTCTAAAATGAGATTTGTCTCATCTATTTTATGAAGAAAGCTATCAGATGCTTTGTCGTTTTTAAACGCAGTAAGTAATGATCCTGGGTCTTTTTTCTTTATTACATTTAACATTTCAAGATTGAAAACTGACGGATATTTCTTCAAGAGAAAAGCGATGTCATATATATCAGCACACGATGTCCTATTTTTAAAGTCATCTAGTTTTTTTATCGTGATATTTTTTATTTTATAAACACAAATACCATTGATAATATGATAGTCAGAATCTTTTATTATATCCCTGTTTCTGAGTGAAAATTCAATTTTGAGAGGATATTCGCTAGCATTGTCAACTTGAGAATATTTAAGCATTAATTTTTTGCTATTTTCAGTATCTCTTTTTACATTTATCCTTTCTAACCTTTGGCTATTTGTGATTAATAATTTCATTAACGATCTTTGGAAGCGATCAAAATTAAACTTATCTGAATATGAGTCAAAATCCAAATCCTCTGAAAACCTATCAAGGTCATAACAGAGCATAAGTGCTGCGCCGTCTTTTAGCACGATGCCAAAATCATTAACATTTTGTGCCACAATTTTCATAATCTCATATCTTTGTCTTTGGAGTGGTGTGAGACAAGATAATAACTCGTTATTCAATATAGTTCTCCTTTAATACGTTTAATTTATTTTAACATATCTTTTAATTTTTCTCATCATATTTTATGCATTTGATATAGTGGTTAGACTGCAAAACGAAATGATTAGATTTGATCCAAATAATTCATATTTAAAGATTATAGCATATAGTACAGTTAAAATACAATACTAAGAGTTTTTATTAACTTCCTTTATAACTTTTAAATTTCGTTGTTTATTTGATCTAATTTTCAACTCATTAATTAATTCTGTAATGTCAACATTGCACTCAGCCATCATGACTAACAAGTGGTATACTAAATCAGCTACTTCTCCTATAATTTCATTCTTATTCCCATTTTTCGCGGCGATGATGGTTTCAGAGCATTCCTCGCCACATTTTTTAAGGATTTTATCTAAACCCTTAGAAAAAAGATAGCAAGTGTAGGAGCCCTCAATAAATTCTTCTTTTCTACTAAGTATTACATCGTAGAGTTCTTTTAAAACTAAGTCCGTATTTTCCATATTTCCTCACTGATTTATATATAATTGATTAAAGAAACAATTATGACTACCTGTATGACAAGCAACACCTTTTTGTAAAACTTTAAAAAGTATTGTGTCATTATCACAATCGGATGCAATTGATATTATTGTTTGGACATTTCCAGAGGTTTCACCTTTTTTCCATAACTTTGCTCGCGACCTACTATAGTAATGTGCATATCCGGATTGTATTGTACGCATTAGACTATCTATATTAGAGTAAGCAAGCATCAAAACTTCATTTGTATCGATCTCTTGCACAACAGTGGGAACTAATTGCCCAGATTTGAACATATCACACAATATATCACTTTTTACGTTAGGCAATAGTTTAGATAATTCTGTTAATGCAGTTAACATTTTAGGTGGTATCTCAATAGAAGAGCATGTTTTTTCACCTACTATAGAGTCATTGATTGTTTCATTATATTTTGTAGTCATTATTTAATCCTGATTAAACTGATAATATCTGCGCACAGATATATTTTTATCATGCAAGTATTCTTTCACTTGTTTAATAGTCAATTCGCCATAATGGAATAGAGAAGCGGCTAGTGCAGCATCGGCGTGAGCCTCATTGAAAACATCGTAGAAGTGTTCTAGAGAGCCACATCCTCCAGACGCAATGACTGGTATACTACACATTTCGGAGATGATCTTAGTAATATTAAGATCAAATCCAGATTTTGTGCCATCCTTGTCCATTGAAGTCAATAATATTTCACCTGCGCCAAGTTTTTCAGCGGACTCAATCCATTTAATCGCATCAATGCCTGTATTGATACGCCCACCATTTATATACACCGTATAGTTATTATCAGCTTGCAATTTGACATCAACAGCTAATACCACACATTGACTTCCAAAAATGTCTGCAGTTTCTCTAATTAAATTAGGGTTGTTTACTGCTGCTGAATTGATAGAGACCTTATCAGCTCCTGACCTTAATATTTTACGCATGTCCTCTGCTGTGCGCACGCCACCTCCCACTGTTAGAGGTATGAATACTTGTTCTGCAGTTCTTTTGATAATATCACAAATGGTGTCACGATTTTCGTGGCTTGCTGTAATGTCTAGAAAGACAATCTCATCAGCGCCTCTTTTATTGTATTCGCTAGCACACTCAACAGGATCCCCTGCATCCGTTAGGTTTACAAAGTTAACACCTTTTACTACACGTCCGCATTTAACATCGAGGCATGGTATTATTCGTTTAGCGAGCATCAGCGCATAACTCCAATGCTTCTTTTAGTGACAGGAATCTTGAGTATAAACTACGTCCACATACGGCGCCGTCCATACCTAGATCTTTTAGTTTCTTAATGTCTTTAATACCATTGATACCACCACCTACTATCAGCTCGAGGTTTTTAACCTTTTGTTTTAGGACTTCGATTGGCTTAATATCTATACCTTCTAAAGTACCGTCTCTATTTATATCTGTATAAATTATAGATGTAGCACCCATATCTGCCACAGTTAATGAAAAGTCGATATAATCTAAATTTGTGTCCTTAATCCACCCGGATGTTCTGACTATACCATCCTTCATATCGACACCGACTATAATTTTCTCGCCATACTTGTTCAATGCCGTTTTTAAAAATGGTGGATTTGTAACTGCAGCTGATCCTAATATCACCTTTTTTACTCCAATATCAAAGAATTTAGCAATCCTATCAAGGTCTCGAATCCCGCCACCAGTCTGAACTCTTAATCCCAGAGCAGAGAGCTTTTCTATTATTGGGAAATTAATACCACTTCCTGTTTTAGCTCCATTCAAATCGACCACATGCAAATATTTTGCCCCATCCTCGATGAAAGCTTTAGCAGTCTCAACTGGATCGTCTGCTACTTGTGTTGGTAAACTATAATTACCTTGATAAAGTCTAACGCATTTACCATCAAGCAAATCGATTGCAGGGTAAATAATCATAAACAACCTCCAATAAAATTCATTAATATTTTTAATCCAATGTCACCGCTGATTTCAGGATGAAATTGTGTACCGCAAACATTTTTATTTGAGACAATGGCAGTTATCTCACTGCCATAATTTGCAGTGGCAACTATGTACTCATAAGGAGTAACAGCCTTAAACGAATGCACAAAATAAACATAAGGTTTATCCCCGATATCTTTAGTTAAGACTGAATGGTTGTGGATGTCTAATTGATTCCAACCCATGTGAGGGATTTTAAAAGAACCAGTTATTTTTTCTAATCGTCCTGGTATTAAACCTAAACCTTTAGTTAAAACAAATTCCTCACTCTCATCAAACAATAATTGCATTCCAAGACAAATCCCTAACAAAGGTTTTTTATATTTTTTAAGTATTTCAGAAATACCCATTTCGTTTAGTTTTTTTATTCCCTCAGGGAATGCTCCTACGCCAGGTAGTATCAAGCCAGATTTATCATTTATTTGATCTTTATCAATGACCACCGAGTACTCGACGTTTAAAAAATTCAAGGCGTTATATAGACTAAACATATTACCAACGCCGTAATCAATCACTCCTATCATAGTGAGCCCTTAGAAGATGGTATTGAATCACCATCGATAGATACAGCTTTTCTAAAACATCGTGCAACAGCCTTATACAAGGCTTCATTTATATGATGATCATTTTCGCCGTATAGAGATCTAACATGAAGTGTGGTAAGTGAATTGGTAGCTAGAGCTTTCATGAACTCAGCGGTGGCATCATTTTCATAATCACCACAATTCTTGAATGTAAAATGTGCATCAAACAAGCAAAGACCGCGTCCAGATATATCCAAAGCAGAAAAAGCTAAAGCTTCATCCATAGGGAGCCAAATATTTGCAAATCTGAGGATCCCACGCTTATCGCCTAAAGCCTGATTTATGGCCTTGCCCATAATTATTCCAACATCTTCTACTGTATGATGGCAATCCACTTGCAAATCACCCTTAACATTTAGTGCCATATCAAAACCTGCGTGCGTTGCGAACGCTGTTAGCATATGATCAAAAAAACCTATGCCTGTTGTGACTTGAATTTTGCCACTGCCATCAAGGTCAAGTGTTAATTGTATATTAGTTTCTTTAGTTCTTCGTGACAGTTCTGCTAGGCGCATAATTTATCCTCATTTATTAATAGTATTAAGGGCTTTTAGAAGAAGTAATTGCTCAGTATTATTACCGCAAGTTATACGCAGAGCGTTTTCAAACTTTCTGACAAAAATGCCACATTTTTTGAGCTCGTCATAAATTTCATCACTTTTCCAGGTTTTTACATATACAAAATTAGTATACGACTTTATGACCTCAAATTTGGCCCCTAAAACAGTTTCGAATTTTACTAGTTCATTGTACAAATAATCATTAGCTAATCTTATTTGATGAATAACATGGTTTAGATAACTTGGGTGTTCGTAAGCAATCGTGCCTATAATTTGTGAAATGGTGTTTACGTTATATGGTGATTTTGCAGAACGCAATACGTTAGTGAGTGTAGGATTAGCTATTGAAAATCCTAATCTCAAAGCTGCATATCCATATTTGCTCGCTGTTTTCAGTACAATTAAATTATCAAACTCATTAATCTGGTCAATGACAGACTGATTAGTACTAGAAAAATCCATGTATGCCTCGTCAATCACTGTAATACATGGAGCATGTCTTAAAATTTTTATTACGTCCTTTGCGCTTAGAATACAACCTGTTGGATTGCACGGGTTTGAAAATATTAATATACTAGGGTCAAATCTATCCATACAGTCAATTAACTCATCAGGATCAATTTGAAGTGAGTAGCCTTTTTTATAATACTGAACATTAGCTCTTCTTAAATTTGGATAAAAAGAGTACATAGAAAAATCAGGGTCTGTAGTTAAGACTGTAGCATTATCTTTTAAGAACAATTCGAATATTAATGCAATGAGCTCGTCTGAACCATTTCCAATTGTTACAGTGTTAGTATTTAGAGAATATTTTTTAGAGAAAGCGTCAATGAGCGAACTACATGTTGGGTCTGGATATCTATTGAATCTGACCTTTTCAATTGCAGCTAGGTACATTTGCATGATGGCATCTGGGACGTCGCATACGAACGACTCATTTGCATCGAGATGTACTAATCCGAAGGGTAAAACAGGTGTAGCGTAAGGAGTGAGTGAAGCTAAGTGTTTTTCTATAAAAATGTTTTTACTGTTATTCATATGAACCTATTCTAGATCATCATCATAGATGCCAAAATCAAATTGAGTGGTAAAGTCCTCCAGTCGTTTTCTGACGGAGTTTGCATGGCCTGTAAATCCTTCACGCTCTGCAAATCTAATTATATTATCAGCTGAGTTATTTAGTTTTTCTTTTGTATAGTAAGCATACTGAATTGTTTTTGTAAAGCTGTTTACTGATAGAGGAGAAAAGAATCGAGCTGAGCCGCCTGTTGGAAGAACGTGATTAAGCCCTGCGTAGTAGTCACCTACCGGTTCTGGGGTATAATTGCCTAAGAAAACAGACCCTGCATTATGTATCAATTTCATATCTTCCTTTGCGTTTTTTGTTTGGATTTCTAAGTGTTCTGGCGCAATTTTGTTTGCAATTTCAAATGCGGATTCTAGTGAATTGCAAACAATTATATGCGAATTATATGTTATAGAGTCCTTTATAATCTTTTTCCTTGGAAGTTTGCTAATCTGTTTTTCCAATTCTTTAATCGTAGCACCACAAATCAACTTAGAAGTTGTGATTAATATAGCAGAAGCCCTTACATCATGCTCAGCTTGTGAAATCATATCAGCTGCAATAAAAGAAGGGTTTGCAGTGTCATCTGCCACTATAACAATTTCGGATGGTCCTGCAATCATATCAATGTCACATACACCATATAATAATTTTTTTGCAGTAGCAACATAAATGTTCCCAGGCCCTACAATCTTATCAACTGGCAGAATATCATCTGCTCCATATGCAGCTAAAGCAATACCATGCGCCCCACCTACTAATATCATTTCATCAGCATGTGCAACATGAGCGGCTGCTAATAGATCCTTATTACATTCACTATTACTATATGGGGGTGTAAATATTGTAACGTGTTTAACGCCTGCTATTTTTGCTGGGATTACACACATTAAAACAGACGATGGATACGATGCAGTACCCCCCGGTACGTACACAGCCACTCTGTCAAGGGCCACAGTCATTTCACCTATCTCAAAATCTTTGTGGTTTAACGAAATTTCTGGGTTCCTTTTTTGTAATAGATGGAATGCACGGATATTCTGTGCAGAAGAGTTTAAGGTTTTTCTGAAATCTTCATCAATCTCATCATAACACCGCTTAAAGTCATCAGGATAATAGTGAGTGATTTTTTGTACATAATCAAATCTCAGACTAAACTTTTTAACCGCCTCAATACCATGTGTTTTAACGTCATCAATTATTTTTTTTACAGAATTTGTGACATCAATGTCTTCATTATTCACTCTAGATGTGAGTATTAAGCCAGAATCAAAATCCTTAGCTGTTTTAGCATATATGACGTTAATCATTTTATTTTAATTTCCTTAACAAATAAATTGTATATAGCTTTTTATATTTATAGTTACTATAGTTATAACAACAAAGAGACTATTATGATTTAAAGAGGTTAACAAATAGTACTAGTTATTTTTAGAGGTCAAAAGATTAGAAAACGCTTCGATCTCTGTTTTTTTAAGCTTCAGTGAAGCTGGATTAACAACTAGCCTAGCAGATATGTTAGCTATCGTTCTGATGACAGATAGGCCATTCTCTTTCAATGTTTTTCCAGTCTCAACTATATCTACTATTGCATCAGATAAATGCAGTATTGGTGCGAGTTCAACTGAGCCCTCAATTTTAACAATGTCAACATCCATATTCAGACTCTCAAAATATTCACGGGTTACGTTTGGATATTTTGTTGCAATGGTTGCAGTTTTATTTAATGCAAAAAGATCAACGTTAAGAGGTGAAGCGACGGCAAATGTGCATTTCCCAAATCCGAGATCAAGAATTTCGTATATAGGCCGGTTCATTTCTAGTAATGTATCTTTACCAACCACGCCTACATCCACTACTCCATATTCTACATATGTTATGACATCATTAGCTTTAGCAAAAACAATATTGTATTTGTCATTTAATGTAATTATGAGTTTTCTACCTTTATTTAATAGAGGATCACAATTAACGCCAGCTTTTTTTAATAGCTCAATAGTTTTTTCTTCTAGTCTACCTTTAGTTAGTGCTATATTTAACATCAAAGCCTCTTACTTTAATTTTTGTCTTACAAATTTGTTGTTTTCAGAGAAAACAAACAAATCGGCATCCAAACTTCTGGCATATTTAATCGCATCAGCCTTTGAATCTAACAATGAATTAACGACAATATAACCCTCATGTATTAACGTGTTAGTAATAATAGTGTTGTCAGATTCAGGATCTGAGTATAATACAGCAGTCAAATTAACGGATGGTTTATATTGATTCGATTTTAAATATGCTTTTGTAGCGCGGTCGATATTTATTGCAAATCCAATAGCTGGAATATTTAGTTTATAGTCAGAATATAAGGAATCGTACCTACCGCCTGATAATATTTCAGATCCTTCACCTTTTACGTACCCACTAAAAACTAAGCCAGTATAATAATCATACTCGTGCATTATAGCAAGATCAACAATTATATTATCTTGTGAAATATGATGGCTTGCAATTTTGCAAAGTGATTTCAGATTGGTTAAGATCTTGCAATCAGATTTACTAGTAAATATTTTCTCGGCATATTCTAATACATTTGAACTACCAAATAGCGCAGGAATTTCTCTAAGTATTCGACCTTTATCGCCTAGTAATTCAGACAATCTGATCAAATCCGGATAATTTTTGTTTACAATTGCTATTTTAACTTCTCTACGTAATTCATCATCATTAATTGATAACAGAATAGGTTTTAAAAGTCCCATGTGGCCAATTTCCAAATAGAAGTCATTTGCAAAAATTGAATACATGCTATTGATCGCAAGTGTTAATGCCTCAACATCGGCTTTAAAAGAATTAGATCCAATCAATTCAATACCAGATTGTTCGAATTCGTCAGATTTCTTACATAGCTCAATGTTTCTGCGAAACACAGGTTGTGTATAATAAATTCTTAAAGGAAGTATGTTGTTATAGAGCCGCGACGCATAAAGTCTAGCAATAGGTTTTGTAGTGTCAGGGCGCATAACTAAAAGGCGACCTGCACTGTCTGTTAGTGTATATAATGAATTTTGGGATAATCTGCCAATGCCATTCGAGAAAGTGTCAAAAAACTCTATTGTAGGAGTTCTGACCTCACCGTAGCCAAAATTGGAGAAAAGATGACGTAGTTTTTCAATTAGAGTATATCTTGCATTACATTCTAAAAAGACTAAATCACCAGTTCCATTGGGTGTTATTCTGTCGAATTTTTTCATTAATATCCTGTTTGATCATATTTAATGAATTTAGAATTCATACAATTATTATCTAGATCATATACATATCAACCCAGACAATCATTTTTATAAAAAATCTTGACAAATATGTAATAAAATAAGACTTTAAAAGAATTGACATCATAAAATTTTATGGACATAAAGAACATAAAATTTAAATTCATTGTGATAATTATAACATAAATTTGAAAATCTATCAAACAAAAAACATATTCACTAGTATATCTAGCGGTAGTTGTTAGTCCTAATTATATATTTGAGTATAAATAACTAGTAAACAAATGTCTGTGGTTAATGTTGTATTTTAAAAAAATTTGCAAATTAGACAAATTTATGGTATAATAATACATACAGAGATTGCGGTTTTCTTTTAATGTGAGCGATTTGCTCGCATGAGCAAAATGGACGCAGATTTACTCCTTAGATTTAGATATTTCGTTTATAGTGTTTTTAATGCGTCCGTTAATTGATTATTTTTATTAATATGTTATCTAATAAAGCTTTTTCTTTGTTTCAATTTTCTCTTATTACCACAATCTCTGTTTCAATCTATATTATACTGATAATTGTTGATGTATATTTCTATATATTTAAAAGTCAAAGGCTAAATGTTAGCTAAAAGTTTGTATTTAAATTTAATATTAAATCCTGATATTAACATATTAACTATATATTAAGTGTAGTAGTTAGTTTTTTACTAATTTATTAGCATTTTTAGCACTTTAAGACAACAATATATGAACTTAAAGGACAAAATACGAATTTCTCTGACAAACGTTTGACAATCCTACAGTATTAAAAAATGATATGGCTACTTTGCCACTCAGAACTCATACGTAAAAAACTTTCCAAGGTCATCTATTGATATCATTCATTGCAACACTAGCACTTATAACAATTAAAAAACAAATTAAAGCAAAAAAAAGTTTGCATCCATTCCTGAAACTCAAGCTTTACAAAATATGCGAATTAGTAAAGCTACAGTCCATGGGAATCAAATTAGAACAAGTGAAGCACAAAAAAAGAGGCAAAAGCTCTGTAAATTGTGCAAAAATGTTATAAATATGAATAATCAAGGTGAAAATCTAGCATTTTAGAATTAAAGTGTTAGATTTTCAGAAAAATTTTGAATGAGGGAAAATTTTTGAAATTTTTTAAAAGACTTTTGTCGGTATAATCATTATATTAACATGAAATTAAACGTTTAATTAAAAAAGATCAAGAATCCGAGTAAGTTAATACTGGAAATATTCTATTTTAAGAAATCGTCTCTAAATTCAAACTTACGAATGTCATAACCTTTTTTAGCTAAAGTTCCTAACTTAATTGCGACCAAGTTAACATCGGTACAAAGTTCTTTTGCTATTTGGTGAATATCGTAGCCACACTGGCAAAGTTCAATTACGTCACTGTCTAATAATATAAGTTCTGCTGCAAATAAGTTTGCCTCATATTCAATTCTACTGCTCATGTCATACAGCATAAATTCTCTGAGCCAACTATCTGCTGCGATGTCTCTATGTAATTGGTCGTGCGCTAATTCATGAGCACATATTAACTTTTGGACATACTCATCTAGGGCATCATTTATGACAATATACCTATGATCCCATTTATTAATATACATCCCTTTTAGACTGCCAATATCGTAAAAAGCAACTTCAGCCCCCTCCCCTTCAGCAATTGTATATGGGTTGGACGTCTTATATTTCTTTATTAAACGCAAAGCTTTATTTATGATATCATCAGACAAGACAGCACCATCAAACCTAAAATATGATTATACAAGAAAGAACTAGGATTTTAGACATAAATACACTGATAGGCAAACATATCAAATAGTTATTATTGTAAAAATCTTAAATAAAAATAAGCATGCACATAAAAATCATACAATGACATAACAATATAATTAGGGTTGACAAATTATATTGTATTACTATTTATAATATTTGTTAATTGTGCAATCTAGTTATTAGTCCTCAAAATCAATACAATCGTTATGAACAGATTGGGTCACACGTTTTTTACTAAGTTTTGCTTTCCAATAAAGATCAGATATTACTTTCATTATCTTGTCTTTGTCAAGATCAGAGAGATCTCCGCCAGCAAAAAGCGCTCCGACTTCTGATACTATTTCGTGTCGATTGCTTCTAGTTATTGTTTTTACTGCGGCTGGGGTTTCAATATCTTCTTTGCCATCTGCTATAAGGTAATCAACTGTCACGTGAAAATATTGAGAGAGTTTTTTGTAAATATTAGGATTTCGGGGAAAGAGTCCGCACTTTTCATAGTTCTGGTATGTTCTAAGAGTTACACCGAGTGCGTTAGCTATATCTGTCTGGGTCTTGCCGTACCCGTGCCTCAAATTAAGTAATTTTTCTGAAAACTTCATTTCAAACTCCGTATTTAGTATTATTTTTAATCATACATGAATAAATATTCATAAACGATTGACAAATTTAATATTATGAGATATAATATTAGTGAAAATATTTACATATATTATAACCTATTATTTTAAAAATGTCAACGGAGAATTCAACATTGCCAAGAAATTTTATTAAAAATGAAAAAGTGCGTGAAATTGCTCATATAGATATGAATAATTTTTTTGCAAGTGTTGAATGCATGTTAGATGTTAACTTAAAAGATAAGGCTGTAGCGGTATGTGGAAGTGTTGAAGAACGCCATGGGATTGTGCTTGCGAAAAACTATATTGCAAAGCGATATGGCGTACAAACTGGTGAACCAGTTTGGCGGGCTAAACAAAGATGTAGAGATCTAGTGATTGTCCCACCGCATTATGATGAGTACATAAAGTATTCTCATCTTGCAAAATGCATATATGATAATTATACTGATAGGATTGAGCCGTATGGAATTGATGAATGCTGGGTAGATTTAACGCATAGCACTAAATTATTTGGTAGTTCTGAATCTATTTGCAACGAAATACGGCAACGGATTAAAGACGAGCTTAGACTAACAGTATCAATTGGTCTTTCCTTTAATAAAGTATTTGCAAAGTTAGGCTCTGACATGAAAAAACCTGATGCACTAACGGTAATACCTTTTGATTCCTTTAGAGAAAAAATTTGGAAGTTGCCAGTATCTGATTTGTTAGGAGTAGGACGAAAAACAAATGAATTACTTTTTAAATATGGAATTAATACGATAGGTGATTTAGCACAAATTGATGTTGAGCAATTGGTATCTAGGCTAAAGAGTCATGCATACCAGATTCATTCGTGGGCTAATGGGTTAGATTATTCTGAAGTGACGCACAAGGATTATATAATAGATGTCAAATCTGTTAGTCATGGTACCACCACAAAAGAAGATCTTACAAACAATAGTGGAGTCTGGTTAGTCATTTTGTGGTTGTGTCAAAAAGTATCCCATAAGCTTATAGCATATAAGAAAAAAGCCGCGGAAGTTGGAATCTCTGTCAAGGATAACACACTATATTTAAAACAATGGCAACGCAAATTAAATATGCCAACGCTATGTGCGCTCACAATTGCTAAGGCTATATTTGCTTTGTTTTTGAAATCCTACGATTGGTGTAATAATATTCGCGCGATAACCGTTTATACTTTTGACTTAATTGAAGATAAAATACCATTTCAGATTGATTTTTTCAATGACGTTACTATTGTTGATAAACATGAACGTATTAGTATTGTTATTGATAAAATTAGAGAGAAATTTGGGAACGATATAATCAAAAACGCCTGCTTATATCAGAAATCTCCAAATATTAAGTTAACAAACGAAAGTGTAGCAAAGTCATTCTTGCCCACTGGATTATCAACAATGAAATAGTATTATTTAAATAGTACAGTAAATAAACCAATTTAAATGTACTTTGAGTAATTAGTAATATTTTGATATATTTGAAAAATATTTAATATTGAATAACGAACAGTATTATTTATTTTTGATAGTTTAAAAAAGATATTATAATATTCACTCATTATATTATGATATATAGTAAAAGTCATTTAATTGAGAGGAAAATATATGTTTAACACACAAGAAAGGTTAATAACTAGAACCGAAGAAGAATTAGATTTTATATACAGAGATTACTTTGGTGATCCCTTTAAAATGATTACATTCAGCATCAACTATCCCGAATTACTAACTCTTGATGAAGAGGCTAGACGAATTTATACAAAATTACGCAATTTATATAAAGAGTTATATATAACCAGCCAAGATGAAATTGATCAAATTGATTGTGATGTCTTGCGTAAAGCTCGTTGTAGTTGCTTAAAAATAGATTGTGAATCTCAAATTATAATAAGTGAATACATCAAGGGAGTGACTGAGATTGAGGTCGTTAATAATTCTAACGTAATTATAAATACTAGTTGTGACGTGGCGGCTTTTGATAAAGCACGTGTTTTCAAAGCACACGGACATAATAAAGTTTTTATGCATGACGACAGTGAGCTCATTACTGTTGATGGTTGCGCACATTTATATGATAATAGTATTGCCCATTCATATGGAAATACACTGTTATGTTGCTTTAATAACAGTAAAGGATTCTTACACCAAAGCACGAACGCAGTTTGTTATGACGAGGCAAAAATAAAAAAAATGAATCCTGGTTTCAATAAAAGGTGCAAAGGCAAGAAGGATGATCAAGCAGATCTATTATATTATGATAGAAACTGTAAGAAATTTTGGGATAAAAAAAACAAAATTCCCAAAAAAGTATATGATGCGCCTAAATATACAGCAGAAAACAGACCTGACTTCACCGATATCTTTAATAGATGTTAGATATTTAGTTTTAATTTCCATGATGGATGTCGAATATAGTTAAATTATGAATTTAATAGAAATTTAATAAAATTTAAGAAATACTAAGTTACACGGAGAATCACTATTCAAATTATTATAATTCAAAATTTTAACTATAGTTTAAATTCGCGTTAAATCTGACCGTCAACCCCTCAACCGTTCATTTTTATTTAAAAACAATTTTTGTTTTTTGTGTTAATGATCAAATTTAATTTAGTAGACTTAAAAAAAATATTCATGTTTAACTAGAACACATTGTCAGAATTAAGTTTATATAACGAATTAATAAATAATTAACAAGTATCAGAAAAAATTGATTTAATAATTATAACAATTACTCACCTCTTAGTCTAGCATACAAGTCTGAATTTTCTATAGGTTCATCGTTTGGTTTAATATCAGAATCTATGGTATATAAATATATATATACTTCGGAGGATAGTCTAATTGGAAGTACACCTTCTGTTAATCCTACACTATGTTTAATTATTCTAGGATCCTCAATGATAACCTCACCATCAAATTCATATAAAGCCCCAGCTGTTATTATACCTAGATGTAAGTATCCTATGTCATCTTGTGTATAACGAATATGGTTATATTTGTCTTTAGCAAATTCTGTAGCCAAATAATTGGTGACAGCACTTTTCAATAGTGAATTAAGAGCATCGTTTTCTACAAATCGCCTGTCGAGCATTCGCATAGAAGTTAATGGTTGCCAATTATACATATCTAAAAAACCCGTTACAGTGAGAGAAGACATAGTTATAACGAATGGTGAGTCTGAGGTTAACGCAATACAAGGTGCGATAATCTGACTAAGAACAGTATTATTTAATAATAAACTAGAGCTATAACTAATTTCATCGTTATAATCAGGTAAGTGTATTCCAAAATTACTAATATTTCGGATTATACAGCCATCAATCTCGAATTCTGCATTGAATGATGAAACTCCATAAAATCCATTTTCAAATATAGAATACTCAAGGCGGACATTCTTAATATACTCACCCTTCTTCCATCCGACTTGAATTACTGGGCCCTGTAAACCATCTGGAATATTAATTCTTTGTTCATCATCATTTCGTATATTAATATTAGTAACTAGCACATTTGAATTTAGCACCGTTATCATATTAAATCTATCAGATTTTTCGCTAGTTAGATCTCCTTTGTTCTCATAGTCAACGCCACTAAATAGATAACCGTTTCCATACAAGTTGTTTTTAAGCAATATTGTCTTGTCACCATTCTTAAACTCCATATTTTGCCGCATAAAGGCTTGCATATTATGTTCGGTGGCGTAATAAATATCAGCAGGAGAATAACAATCAACTCCTTGATCGACAGTAAATGTATAACGTCTTTCGATACTAACAGATTCATATGGTGAGTTGATTACTTTCACAATAACAGTAACGCTCTTCTTTTCATTAAAATTTCCTATTAAAGTAATTATGCCTTGATTATTTATTGTTGCTAGTGTTGAGTCTAGAATTGAAAAAGCCAAATCAGTCTCTATGTTTACATCGGATGGAAATACTACGCCAATTTTAAAAGAGTTATTCTCTAGGCCAGAAATTCCTACTTTTTTACTACCATATATGTTTGTGAGTGCAATACCGCGCTTGTCATCAGCTTCTGTTTTATCTAAGACTAAAACGCTTATTGGTTTAATTACATCAAGTGATATAGAACACGCATTGGTTCCTGCAATTAATGCTGTGAACCTTACATTCTTTCCATTTGCTATTGCAGTGACTACCCCTTTGTTCGAGATTGTGGCTGAATCTGGATTAGATGATGTCCACTGTATATTATTAATCACCTCATTTTTTCGAAATACATCTTTATATACAACATTTAACACGAGTGGTAGTTTCATGACTTTTATGGAGAATAATGCCAATATATCATAATTTTCGATCACAACCTCATCTTTTTCACATTTCATTATTGTGATATTGCCATTAGGAGTACTTATAATAATTGGGGCGTTTGTATTTATAAAAGATAAATTGTTATTTTCAAGAGTCCCATTTACTATATTTGAAATTGTTACGTTGAGGAGGCCTAAACTAGATAGTGATACTGTAGAATTTTCAATAAAGAAGTAGTCTCCATAATTACTAACTCCATTTAAAGAGTTGAGTTCAATAGATCCAGTTACAGAATTATCTGCAGTTGTAGCACTAATTTTAATATTTGATCCAGGATTTACTGCTGTAACAATCCCATTTTGATCAACCTTAATCATATTTGGATTAGATGATGTCCAATTAATTTCTTTGACTACTGCATCTAATGGGTAAAAGACAGTGGTTAATCTTAGAGATTCACCTACCTTTATATTATTTGAGGAAGCTGATATATTTATCCCCTCTACGACATCACCTTTAATATAAACATTACAACTGTCCTGTTTGTTGCCAATAGTGGTAGTTGCGATTACTCTCAAAGTACCGTAGCTAAACAAACTCAAGACACCTGTGTTTGGGTCAATTGTTGCAATCTCACCTTCGTATTCTGGCATTGTTGAGACTATGTTATCTATACTCCAAACGATATCAGTTTTAGCTTTAGACGGGTAAACGTTAGCAACAAAGCCAGTATATTGCTTATCGCTTAGTGGGATTTCAAGTTCATGGATATTTAATTCTACACTTTCAACTGCAATATATGCTTGGACGGTTATCAGATCTACAGCAAAGAGAACACTTGCAACTATTATTAAAGGAAGAATAAGAAGCATTCCTATAATGACTTTTTTCATAGATTATATAACCCCTCCAAAAAATTATTTACGTTATTCATAATTAATTAACCTCTCAAATTTCCTTTATTTTATTATAGTGTTTATCAATTCTAAAAAACAAAGAAAACAAACTAAGCGAAGCAAAAATTGATGCAATTATTAGTAATAGTACGTATACCTGCTTATTATTAGAAACTATCGGTAGTCCTGCTATAGTTAATGGTAAATAACTAAAGATCATAGTAAATAAACCAAAAAGAACAGCGATTAAAACACCAGTTAACATATTGATTGATACATTTTTGTTAGCATTAACTAATTCACCTGATTTTGAGACCTCAAAAGTGGGAGTTTTCATGTCACTCTTTATTGCCATGGCAGAGAGTGTGATGATAATGAGTTCAGCAATTCCAAATATTGATATAATATCAACAAATTGCACATGATTTCCATACTTTTCTCCACCGAATGCAATCCAGACAATAATACAACTAACAAGTACTGATGCTGATGATACGACAAAATATAGTATAAGTTTAATGAGAATTTGATGTCTGTATGGCACTGGCATTATTTTTGTTAAATAGAATGTATTGCCTTCTCTACTTATCGCGGTAGAAGCAAAAGAGACTATTATAGTGATGAATATTATCACAACTAGCATAGTGAGTCCAGGTATAATACTGCCACCTACACTACTGTCACCAATCGTGGATGCTAAATCGTTACAGAAGAAAACCATAATTGGAGCAGTGATTGCCATAGATAGATATTGAAATGAATAGTTAAGTGATCTAAATATTAAGACATATTCTTTTCTAAGAAGGGCAGAGAAGACAGGTCTGACTTTATCAATGGGTTTAATTTCCATTGCTTCAGATTCTCTTTCTATACTTTTAAGTACAATTGGATAGACAGTACGCTTTGAGACTAGAAACGCAATTGCACTAACTGCAAGTGTGATTGCAATCAATATAAATAAGGAGCCAAGATCAAACTCACCGTAAATAACATTTGCATAGTAATTAAAAGGTATTAAACTAGAAGCGATATTACGTATATAATCTCTTGTTCCTTCAGACAATAAGCTTGTTGTGCTTGATTGAGCATACTCTAAAACTCCTTTTAAAAGTATCATATATACAGCAAACGAAGCAACTACTATTATAATCATTAATGCAAGTAAAAGTGCAAATCGATTTTTTATTAAGTTGGTAATATTAATAACTGGAAGGGCAATTAGACAAGCAATTGAAAATGGTAAGAGAGTTACAAGTGGCAAAAGCAGGAAAGTCGTAACGTAGTGAATTGCTGGTGCGGATGTTATAATGCCATATACAATATACATAGGATATACAAAAAACAAGCTTGCAGTCAAACCTATGATATAAGTTAGGATGGCTTTCGTTGCGAAAATTTGGTTCCCATTAACAGGAAATCTAAGGAGTAGTTCATTTTCACCATCATAATATAAATTCTTTACAAAGACAGATGTACATATTAACAATTCTATTAATATGCCGAGCCCTGAACAAACTACCAGATATTCATATTCCATTGGCACATTACTATTAATTACGATTGATGAAAGAAAATACAAACCTATTATGTACACAGAGTAAATGATCAGTGTAAATAGAATGTTTATAATTCCAGAAACAATATTCTTCCTTGTTATTTTCTTACCTAAGCCTAGTTTGGTTTTTATGTCCAATTTTAATAGAGTTAGTATTGTATTCATATAGTTTATCCCTTATTGGTTTGGCGCACCAGTCACTATCATATTTATAAAAAAGGAAATATCAAAAACAATCATATTATTTGATTTTGAATAAGCGTTGAGGATTGAGATGCATCAGTAGATTTAACCATGCCTCCGCCACAAATTCTAAAAAATGTTTCTTCTAGTTTATCACGTTCAGAGGGTGTATCATTCAAGTCAATTATTGTTTCTAGTTTTCCAGAATTGATGATTCCAACGCGGTCGCATAATTTTTTTACTATATCCAAATTATGTGAAGAAAAGAATACCGTATTTCCTTTAGATGAGTGTTCAGACATATAATTTATAATGTCTTGTGTTGATTGTGGGTCAAGTCCCATCATAGGTTCATCTAACACCCATAATTTTGGTTCATGAATTAATGCAGCCATTATACAGATTTTTTGTTTCATTCCATGTGAATATGATTTGATCTGCTTATCGATAGCTGCTTCTAAATTAAAAATGGAAGTGAAGTATCTAATTCGTTCGATTCTTATCATTTTTTCGACTCTATAAAGGTCAGCTACGTAATTAACATATTCTCTGCCACTAAGTTTTTCAATTACCATATGATTGTCGGGGACGTATCCCATATTCATTTTGGCTTTGATAGAATCTTTTATGATATCATAACCACATATGGATATGCTTCCTGAGTCGTAAGGGATAATGCCAGTTAAACATTTTATAGTAGTCGACTTCCCAGCACCATTCTTACCTAAAAATCCAAATATTTCACCTTCTCTTAGAGATATAGATATGTGATCTACAGAAGTATAATTATTGTTAGGATATTTCTTAACAAGATCTTTTATTATTAGCATATAGTTCTCCGGTAAATTTTACATAGCAACAATAATCATTGACTAATGATATTGAAGCATATATGAGTGTAATAATAGAGTGTCTATCAAGAAATATCAATTAAGTAAAACTAATGAGGGATTATCAAATGAAAAAACATTGTAGTAAGTAACATTATTGTTTATTCGTTCAGATTGATATCTAGATTTTATAGCAAATCGAAGTGGTGATAATAGTAGAAATACAAGTTTTGATACCAAATTAATACCAGATATCAAAGTATACAATAATACTTTATAAATATTATGTTTATTTAAATAGACATCTAAAGAACATGCAAAGTGAATGTTTCGAAATGAACAAATTTCACCTATGGATAGAAAAACGATTGCAACACCGTTAATAATAGAAAGAAAAAGTATTTTTATTAACTTAGTTATTAATTCAAGAAATCTGCCACCGTACTTTAGGAATTTGTAAGAGTTGTGTAACATTAATCCAATAACAACAATTGAGATAATCACAAAAAAAGGATTTAAACTCATTATTATTGAAAAGATGTCTCCTAGTAGTCTTTGCATAGCATTATTATATACCAAATTTTAAAATCTGTCAATAATTTACATTTAGTTAATAGAGCAAGAGTGAAAAAAATTAAGTCAAATACTAATTCACATTTGTGCCCAAATGGACTTTCAAATACTAATTCAATTTGAAATTATGTCTCGAAAATATTAAAATTTTACACAATTATTTTCATGTGTTAATTTAAGATTCAAATCTATACTTTATCAATTTATTGCTTAGTGATAAATACTAAAACCATGCATTGAGATCGTTTCAATAGTATCGTTAAAAAAATTATGCTTTGTAATTGTCCTAAATTGCTTTTGATAGAGCAACATTCACAATTGATGATTAGACCGACAAAAGACTTTTAAAAAATTCCCCTATTTCAAAATTTTTCTGAAGATCTAACACTTTAATTCTAAAATGCTAGATTTTCACCTTGATTATTCATATTTATAACTTTTTGACACAATTTACAGAGCTTTTGCCTCTTTTTTTGTGCTTATTTCCTTTTATTATTTGTTTTTTTCGCATTAAGACGTTTGCCTTTCTCTTTAAGACCCTTATAAAAATTCCGAAAATTGACTGCTTCAATTTTATATGTCATCCATAAGTCCGTCGGCCCTTGACCAAACACTGGAATCTTGTCTATATTATACCTCCGCCGCAGTACGGATGGCACGCCCTCAATCCCATTTCGCATATTTCTATACTCTTTATATTGCTCTGTGCCAAGCTCCCT
>JAIRMA010000016.1 GCA_031259085.1 Christensenellaceae bacterium | reverse complement strand
GCTACAGTTATTATAAAAGGTTCATCACTATCATTTGAAAAACTAATGTCTTCAGTTAAAATCAACGTGTCCCCATCTCCAGGTTTATCGTCAAGGTTATTCATCCAATCTGTAAAATTTGAAATACTCTCTGATATTTCGAATGAGGTACCTGTTGTACTATTAAGAATACTACCAGGATCAGTAATAATATTAAGATAAGTTTTTAAAACGCCCTGAGTAGTTGAATTATAAAATACAGATTTAACACGTTCATTTTTGTTTTCTAAATCAAATTCGTATATCCCGACCTTTTCTAACCTATACATCGAGGTTTCAGTAATAGGCTTTTGGATAGCACCTGACAAACCATTTAATGTTGTCTCTGGAGGAACAAGCCCTAAAAATCCCACGTCGTAGTTTTCAAACATATCAGCTAAAGTAAGACTCTTAATTTTATTATTCATATCTGTTGAATTTAGTTGTGTTCCTCTAAGGGATGTTAAAATGCGTTCTTCATTACTGGTTTGTTCGCCTAAAAAATCACCTATTACACAATTTTCAATGGCAGATGGCAATGCTTTGTCAATTTGACTTATCGTAACAGGCTTACCATCCTCTCCACCATCGTATTTGCCGTTTTTTAGATTTTGGAGCACCATGTTGCTGTTTTCATTTATTGTAAATACATCTGTGATAGGCATATTATCAATAGCTGTAGATAATTCACTGATTTTGTATCCTCTGAGATTGTTGAGGATTGAGTCCTCATTTTCGGATTCATCGATGATATCGCCTAGCTCCATATCACCTATCGTTTCCATTATACTATCGCCTTTCAACTCTTCAATAGTAAGCTTTCCTAGTTTTTGTAATATTTTATCACTAGCTTTATTCTCATCAGTAGCATCATCATCATAAACTATTTCAACTAACTGATCAATCCTAATATCATTAAATGATGAAAATTGACCAACCAATGGTTTGTTCAAGAAATCTGGATCGCTAAATAGAGGGATGTCCTTAGGAAGCTCAATTCTTAAAGCGTTAACAATTGGGCCTAATGATAATGATTTTAGTGTGTTTTCCATTATATTAGACAACTTCCCACTCCTAAGAGTTGTTGCGTCAGCCCCAAATGTGGCAACTAAAAATGAGGAAAGTGCTCTTGTACCTATCGTTGATTCAAATTGTTCAACGGTCATATTCATTATGTCACTAAAAGAATTTAGTAACGGAAATATTGAGTTTATGATTTCATACGCTAATTCATCGTCAGTTAATCCAGTTTTTTCTTTATCGACCCCTAAAACATCAGCAACATCGCCTACTGTGTAAGATGATAGCACTAAGTAACCAACTAATCCAACACTCCCCACTAAAAGCGCGATGCCAACTAATATACCAATTAAAAAACTAAAGAAACTTTTCATATCATCTCCAAAACTGAGGCCTATTTCTTTTCGAATATTTTATCAACAAACCCTTGGATTATTGGTGTTAATAAATTTTCATTGTATAAATATTTAACCAGTGACGTAGATTCAATTCCAGTTTTAATTTGGTCCATGAACGATCTCCCGTCAAAAGCCTTGAGAACACCTAGTATTACATAAACAAACCCAATCACGAAAGCTATTCCAGCAACAAAACCAATCAAATGATCCACAAAATGAATAAGGTAAAATCTAGCAATTAGCTTTTTCATGATTGCTAGGATAATGCCAATTACAATTCTTAATATGATTGCAAGAACAATAAATATTCCTACAATCATGATTATATAACTCACGTTATCTGCTAGTGTTTTAAGAACATTAACAGTGCCTTCAGGGGTGTCATCGAAGTATTTTTCAGCTTGAGGTAATACCAGATGTTTAATTGCGGTTTTTCTGAAATCAAATAAATTGCCATCAGATTCAAGATCATCTATGCTTATGACAGTAGACCCTTCAGTGAACACAATCCCCACAGGGCTCCCTTCAGTGGCTGCCTCTTCTGGTATATATCGCAATGTAAAGGATGAATCTATTTTAAGAGCAGAGCCTAAAGGTGTTGCAAGCGAATTAGAAAGGTCAGACTCCCACTGAGTGCTATCCTTTAACACAGTATGAATTGGATTAATCAACATAACTGCAAGAATTATTGTCAATACAGCAGCTAATAATCCTTTAAAAATCTTTAAAAAACCTACTTTCGAACAAATTAGTGCAACTATTATAGTAAGTACGATTACGACCGCATCTATTAATATGCCTGTAAGTTTAATATTATCTGTAACTGCGGCAAGAAACATAATTAATACTCCTCGTGTCACAACACTCGTGACTTTACCAATAATAACTTTGTGCCAAGAAACATCCAAAAACACAAACAATCAATCAAGTAATTTGAATCAAATTACTACTGTATAATTATAACACATTCCATGCAAAAATCAATAGCAGAATTAACTGTATCTGATCTAGCAACCATCTATTAAGAAATTTAGCAAAATCCATTTATTGGTTAAATACTAAACTTAAGTTTTTAGTTATAATTAATATAAAGACTTTTTTAGCAATATACTAACAATATGACAAAAAAACAGCATGCTATTGTCAAAATGTTGTCAACTCCTGCTGTTTTTAATTATGTACTACTTAGACTTTAAGGATTTATGACATATGATTGGAAAGCCTCACCTACGTTAGATGGATCTTCTAACTTGAATTGATATGCTTTAGCAAACAAAGGTACAATTAATAAAGCTAGTGAAGCTACCAAGGCTATTATTAAACCAATCCCTGGTTTAACCAAACCTTTAAACATTATGAAATCCGTGATTGTGGTCGATCCGCCACTCTCGCCTTTTGCAATTATGTATAAACACATTCCAATAGCTAAACACAAGATTAGATTTATTAAGGCTAGAACACTAAATGAACGCGGTGATTTCTTTTCGATTATTCTCTTGAAATATTTAATAAATAATAACATAAAGAAAACAATAGCAACAATAATGAGAACTGGTAGCGCGTAAGAAACGATTTTTGTCATTGTGCTAGCCTCACTATTAGCCTTCCATATTGACGTATAATAAACAGGGGCTGATCCCTCATCTATTATATTGAAATTAACTAATAATGTTTTGATTGAATCTATACCGCCAAATTCAAATGCATTTCGATTTGTTGTTTGAACAAACGATGAGACGAATGATAGAAGCAATGCCACTATTCCAAGTGCCGCAAAAATTAATGCAGTCAAGCTAACAGCCCTGTATGGTTTTTTGTCATACGTAGGTAGCACTGTCTCCAGTTTTGGCTCTTGTGGCCTAGAATAAGGATCATACTGCAATAGTGGTTGATTTAGTGATGTATACGGCACTAATGCAATAGGTTGCACTATTGGGGGCATCTGTACAATGTTAGGAGGAGTAGGTATAGCATTTGCTGCACTACCTGGCAACCCGACACTTTGTGGATCTTGAGGAGCTCCGCCTATCCTATACATAAAACCATCAGGTCCATTGACTATTTGATTTGGATGCCCCTGCAAAGAAAAACCCAAAGTTGATGTGTCTACTGGAACCCATTTACCAGGTTGCTGATGCTCAGGCGACACAGGAGCAGTGTTAAACATAGGGTTAGATTTTATATCCATTATTTTTACCATCCTTTACTTTGGATTATTAATCATAAACTTCATCAAACTGATACAAACCCTGATTCTGAGTAGAATACGGAACAAACGCAACAGGTGAAACTATTGGCGTTAACTGAACGATCTGAGACGGGATCGGGATTGGAACAGGCGCACTGTTTGGCTGTGGACCAAATGTCATAACTGGAGTGTAAATGCGTCCATAATCATCAATCGAGGTGTATCGTGGGAGACCCATTGGCATACCATTTGTTGAAACATCAAATAAACCACTTGTAGGTAGCCTATAAGGGGCATTGCCAGATTGTTGTACAGACGGATTTGGCCCTGTTTGTGGTTGCCTTAATCCTTCAGATGATCTTATCACGGTGCTTTGTGGTATAATCTGTTCTTTTGCGCGTTTACGCATATGATTCTCTCCTTTCAAGAATTTAAGTTATATTATATACCATTTATCACATAAATACAATACATAATATATATTTTTTTGGTATGGATTTATAGTTAAAACTCTTTGTGTTTAAAATCTAATTAGCCTGCATTATCCTTTTTAGGCCTGTATCGTTTTACAACAAAGACAATAATTGTCATGAGTGCTGTAATACCTAAAACAATATATGCTCCCATGCCTAATTCAACTTTTTTGACCATCCCGTATGCTAAATAAAAGGCAGCACCTATGAACGCTAAAGTTGATGTCAATTTAGTAGCAAGAGGCGCGCCACCTGTTCCAAAATTAAATAAGGACAATAGGAATGTCAAAGCAGAAAAAACAGCAGTAGCGGCTAGCCCTAAGGTTAATATGTTTTGATCACTAGAGAACAAAGCATCAAAAGCAAAATCCTTCAAAAATAGATCTGTCACCAGCTTGTATGCTGTAACTTTTTCTTCATTGATGACCATAACTGCAGTATAATCGACGACAGCAGACACAAAGTTGCCAATGATCAAAACCGCAAGAGTTAGTAACGATAACAAAATTAGTAAAAGTGAGGTACCACCTTTTCTCCTTTTTTTCGTAACTCCCTGACTAGTATCGTAATTATCATAGTATCCATCATATTGACCATTGTAGCCATCTAGCTGGCCAGCCGTCATTGCATCGTCCATTCCATCAAAAGTCAACAATGGCTGTTGTTGTGATGAATACGGAACAAATGTAACAGGCTGTACTATTGGTGTCAATTGTATGTGCACAGATGCAGGCAATACGGGAAATGGCTCAGACACAGGCATTTTCCTGATTGAAGCAGTTCTAATTCTTGTTTGGCCACTATCAATTGTTTGGTTAGTGGCTGACGATGCCAATTGAGCAGGGAATTTATCTTCTTTTCTCATATTGTCACTATCGCTCCTTTACTTTATTTTATATAACTTAACCTTTTGGTCAATTTATTTACTAATTTTAAAAACCACTCTAACAATTATTCTTCACTATCCTCATATTGAATGACATGAACATCAACTATCGTTTGTACAATTGGTGTTAACTGTATAAAATCTGCAGGCTTTGCAACAGGCACAGGGCCACAATTATTAATTGTTTTGAATGATGCAGAAAAACGAGGTGGAACGTTGCTATTATTAGCATTTTCAGCAATTAGCTCATTCGATCGTTTCTTGTTCTTTTTTGCCATCTTATTTATTCTCCTAAAACAATTCTTATCTATCAAATATAGCGTATGGTATTTTCTTTTTTGCAAAAATTGATAGGATAAAGATTAATATCCCACCGCCTATTAGGGCTAGAAATCCAACTCCAGCGGTCACAACGGGCGCATCAGGTGTTGCCTCAGCTTCAGTTGCAGGAATAGTTGGGAATGCTCCCTTTATAAAAGACATTAGATTTGTAAAATCAATGGTGCTTTGAACTTTCTCTTCTTCATCATCAGTTTCAGTCTCTCCAGTCTCTGTATCTTGATCTGGATCCTCAACCTCATCACCTTCGGCATTTGACGGGATTAAGAGACTTTCTTGTGGCTCATCAATAATCTCATCAGGCACTTCTTCTGCAACTGGCACATAATATGCGCCAAACCCAGCTAAACCAAAAGTTAACATCCCAACACAAGCAATTAGAACCACTAAACTAATGAGCCCAAATTTAAATATCCTTTTCCCAAACATCCCAAATAAAGCAAATAATAAAGAGATGATTAACAAGTTAAATGCGACAACGGCTACTATGGGTACATATCTAAAAACATGTGGAGCAAGCGTAGTCAACATATCATCAGAGCCTTCAGCTTTAGCTACAATTTTATCTAGTGTATCGTTATAAAAGGTTACACCTACTAATGATGATTCAGGCGCCTCCAAAATCTTTAGTTGGGCAGCCGCCCCATAAAACAAATCAGCAAGTGAAATATATACATCTTTTGGTACGTATTCAACAGCCTCATCTGACTCTTCATCACCATCTTCTTCTGCAGCCGCGACTTCGCGCTGATCAAGAGGTGTGTAATCAGGTTTTGCAAGTATTGCAGTAAACTTATTAACCTCGACAGGCAAGCCTTCTAAAGGCACAAATCCAACATCACTCACAGCTATGATTACTAAACAAAATAAAAATATAAAGAGACAGATGCCTTTTCTCATTACATAAAAATAGTCACGTTCCTTTTTGCGTGCCCTTGCTATCTTTCGTTGCTTTTTTGCACTTAGCGTCTGCACAGGCGTAGTAGATTTACCCGCAGGCTTAACACCAGGACGTTGATAACCCCCTCGTGGAGTATTGGCATACGGACGAGGCCCCATCTGAGGCTGGCGCCCTGGGAACGGAGGTGGCGCTGTTCTCGGTCTTATATTTTGTTGGTTTCCTGCCATGCTAGCTCCTTTAGACTTAACTGTTTAACTATTTAAGCCACTGAAACAAGTGTATTAATAGTTTATCACACAATGCACAAAAATTCAATATTAAATATTAAATTCAACATAAAATTTTCAAAATATTCACTAATTACAAAAAAAATTACTCTCAATTCTGTATTGAACTTTTAATCCAAAACAAAACATGGTCAATGTGCTCTTGCCTGTATGAAAATTTGATACTTAATGTTATACAACAATTGCGCTATTTTTAGGCAAAATATTTTATTAATTAACCTTTATGTATTTTTGCAATTATTTAGTTGTATATGAAAATTATGTTGTCTACAATCATTGTTAATCCAAATGCAAAACCACATCTTTTAGCTTATCTTTAATTTTTTTGAACGAGTCAATAAGTTTAGGATTAAACTGTCCACACTCACCACTCAATATCATAGACACGGCCTCATCATGTGCATATGCTCCTTTATAAACACGTTTACTAGTCAAAGCATCGTACACATCAGCTATTGAAGTAACTTGTGCCCATATCGGGATAGCATCGCCTACTAATTTATCTGGGTATCCGCGGCCATCCCATCGTTCGTGATGATATCTGCATATTTCATAACAATATTTGTAGTAATCTTTGTCTTGTACATAGTTAAGACTCTCTAGTATTTCACAACCTCTTAAGGTATGAGTTTTCATTATTTCAAACTCCTCTTTTGTAAGAGGCCCTGGCTTTAATAATATTGCGTCTGGTATTGCAATCTTTCCAATATCGTGCAAAACAGAGGCACTAGATATACTCTCAATTTCGTCATATGACAGAGGATAGTACTCAACCATTTGAGTTAATATGTTCTTTACAAGTAATCTAACCCTTTTAATATGTTCACCAGACTCTAAGCTCCTAAATTCGACAGTCGTGCTTAGTGCATCCATTATAAACAAATTGAATTGTTTAATACGTTCGTTCTGCTTTTGTAATTCTTCGCGTTGATCTATGAGTTTTTGTTCTAGATAGTTTTTATATGAATACAAATCTATTGTGTTATATACGCGTTTTAATACGATTTCTGAATTAAAAGGCTTACGTATGAAATCAGAAACACCAAGACCATATGCCATTAATGTGTTCTCTTCGTCATTATCACTAGTAATTAAAATTATAGGAATATTTTTGATAGTACCATCAGCATTTAATCTGCGTAGAACCTCAAACCCATCCATAACTGGCATTATTAAATCTAAGAGGATTATCGAAATTTCAGGCTTGTTTTGTTCAAGAGATTCTAATGCCTGCTTTCCGTTTTCAGCTTCTAGTACATCAAACTTGTCTGAAAATAGATCGCTTAAAATGACTCGATTGATTTCGATATCATCTACCACTAATATTTTCTTTCTGTTATTTTTCAACTCAAACTCCTGTAGAATAAGTCACTAAGTAGCGTAACAGTTTAAAACTACTAAATTAGCAGTTTTTATAACGATTTAATAATATCACTTAGGACACAAATTGTCAATCCCTATTTAGTAAATGGTGTTAGATTTTTAAAAATAGCAAAAAAAATACGCCGTTGAACATAATTTTTTTTGAACATGTTAATAATAGTTTTTAACTAGGATACTTAAATTACATAAATTTATTTGACATAAATCTATTAATGTTTTAATATATTATCTAATTATTTTTAGAAGAGTGTTAACCCAACTCTTAAGTGAATATCAACCAAAGATTTCACTGAGTTTAGATAATTACTTGTGGACACTAAAAAAACATACAAACACTAGTATTGATATAATTTATGGCTCTACTATGTTTATTGCATTGTTTTTCGGTTTGTTTGTGAAATCAAAATTATTGGCTCCATTTAAGGTTAAATTGTAACAATATGACTTTGGTTTTGTATTTACCTACTATTTAATTAAAAAGCTTATATAACTGTTTTAAGTTTAATAAATACTTAAAAAGTCGCTCATGTTTTGTTGTGGTTTCATTTATAGATTTAAACTATTAGTTATTAATGCCTTTTATTAAACACTTAGTGTAAAATATTATCTACATTGACATTAATACTATATAGTATGTTGGTTTATATGTAAAGCTATGTCTTAACATATTTACAATTGATGCAGTAATGATACTAAAGATACTTTAAACATGACTAGGCTAAAGCCTTATTAACTTTGTTTTTTTAAGCTTGTTTAGTTAATTGATTCACAATGTGCGATAAATAATGTGTCCTTATAATACTACTTGTGATTTGACTATGATTAAATAATTTACTGTCTACTTTGTGGAGTTATTAAAATGATATTCTCAAGTTTAAGCGACAAACTGAATCATGCTTTTTCTAAGCTTAAAAACAGAGGTGCACTTACTGAATTAGAAATCAAAGAGGCAATGCGTGAAGTGCGTGTTGCGCTCCTAGAAGCTGATGTAAATTTTAATGTAGTAAAGAACTTCATAAAAAGCGTATCAGAAAAGGCAATAGGCGAAACGATACTCAAAGGTTTACAGTCATCTCAACAGGTCATAAAGATTGTAAACGATGAATTGATCGAATTGATGGGGAGCACGCATTCAAAAATTGAGATTGCAGATAGGCCACCTACTGTAATAATGATGTGCGGATTACAAGGTGCTGGGAAAACCACAATGTGTGGAAAACTTGCGACATTCCTCCAAAAAGATCATAAGAAAGTGTTGTTAGTGGCTGCAGATATATATAGACCAGCTGCGATAAAGCAACTTCAAATTGTTGGTGAAAAAGTTAAAACCGAAGTTTTTGAGATGGGGAATACTGATCCCGTCAAAATTGCTGAGGAGTCTATAAAATATGCGTCTAAAGTTGGTTTTGATGTAGTCATTATTGACACTGCAGGCAGATTGCAAATCGACGATGTTTTGATGCGTGAGTTACAAAACATCAAAGCTAAAGTATCTCCTAGAGAAATCCTATTAGTAGTTGACTCAATGCTAGGGCAGGAGTCTGTCAATGTTGCTGGCACATTCAATGCAAAATTGGATATAACAGGTGTCATTTTAACAAAACTAGATGGAGACACGCGCGGGGGCGCCGCCTTATCAATAAGAGCAATCTGTGGGAAGCCAATTAAATTTGCTGGTACAGGCGAAAAATTTGGGGACCTTGAGCCATTCCATCCAGATAGAATGGCGAGCAGAATTTTGGGAATGGGTGATGTTCTAACCTTGATTGAAAAAGCACAGAATGCATTCTCTGAAGAAGAAGCACTCAAAATGAGCAAAAAAATCATGTCGAATAATTTTGACTTGAATGACTACCTCAATCAATTAAAAGACTTGAAAAAACTCGGAAATTTAACTGATGTTGTCAGTATGTTACCTGGACTTGCAAATAAAGTACGTGGGCAAAATCTAAATGTGGATGAGAAAAAACTAGATCGCAATCGGGCTATCGTGCTCTCTATGACCCCTAAGGAACGTTCAAATCCAGATATTATCAAAGGATCAAGGCGCAGAAGAATCGCTTCTGGATGTGGACAAACCGTGCAAGACGTCAATAGGTTCTTAAACGAATTTACACAAAGCAAGGCGATGATGAAGCAATTACAATCTGGGAAGAAATTCCCATTCAAATTTTAATTTGTTAATAGACAATTTAGAATAAAGATCACATATTAAAATTTATCGGAGGATAAAATGGCAGTAAAATTAAGACTTACCCGCATGGGTTCAAAAAAATCACCTTTCTATAGGATCGTAGCAACTGATTCAAGAAAATCCCGTGATGGACAGTACATCGAGCAAATCGGTTATTACAATCCTGTTAAGGAGCCACCTGAAATTAAAATCGATTCAGAGATCGCTAAGAAGTGGCTCTCATATGGAGCACAACCTACAGACACAGTCAAAAATCTTTTATTTCATGCTGGAGTAATCGAAGGCGCTAGCAAAGAGCCTACTATTACTACTGAAAATGCTGAAATAACTACAGATGAAATAAAAGATACAGTAGACGCAGCTGTTAAAGCACATATCGCTGAATAAAGTCACAATGATACTCTAAATACTAAGCTTTTTAAGTGTATGTTTATTTTTAAATCATACAGTTTTGCTAATTGAGATACACCATGAAAAAATGTTTTTTAACCCTAACAAAAGCAAAAGAAATTATATCAGAATTTCCAACCCCTTTCCATGTCTATGACGAAAAGGGGATATCTGATAATGCACGTGAATTATATGATGCTTTTTCATGGAACGCTGGATTCAAAGAATACTTTGCTGTTAAAGCAACCCCTAATCCTGCAATAATTAGACTCTTAGCTAAATTTGGGTGTGGGTTGGATTGTTCATCATTAGCTGAGCTAAAGATGGCTGAGAAATTGGGGTTTAGAGGCAATGAGATCATGTTTTCTAGCAATGAAACGAGCGCGGAAGAGTACGTGTTAGCACGGAAATTGGATGCTATCATTAACCTAGATGACTTAACTCATATTGATTTTCTAGATACTCATGCTGGCATTCCTGAAAAAATATGTTTAAGGTTTAATCCAGGTGGCGAGTTTGGAACAGATAAAGACATCATGGGCAACCCCGAAGAAGCAAAGTATGGACTCACGAGGGCTCAGCTAACTCAAGCGGTCAAAAAGCTAAAACTGCTCGGGGTTAAGGAATTTGGATTGCATTCGTTCTTAGCCTCAAACACAGTAGGCAACGACTATTATCCACTTCTAGCACGTGTTATGTTTACAACAGTCCTTGAATTGATGCAAGAGACAGGTGTTAAGTTTACATTTGTAAATTTGAGCGGGGGGATAGGTATACCTTATAGACCTGAACAAGAAAAGGTTGATATATATAAGGTTTCATTTGGTGTAAAACAGGCCTATGATTCTATATTTACAGCAAACGGATACACTGACATAAAACTATTCACTGAATTGGGTAGATATATGTTAGCACCATACGGGGGGCTTGTCACTACAGTTATTCATTTCAAACATACTTACCGCGAATATATAGGTGTCGATGCATGTGCAGCACATCTCATGAGACCTGCTATTTATGGTGCTTATCATCACATTACGGTTTTGGGAAAAGAAACACTGCCTGATGAAAAAGTGTATGATGTTGTAGGATCACTTTGCGAAAATAGTGATAAGTTTGCTATAAACAGGCATCTCCCCATTGTTGACTATGGTGATATATTATTTATCCACGACAGTGGCGCCCATGGACATGCCATGGGATATAATTATAACGGAAAATTAAGAAGTGCAGAAATCTTACTGCAGAGTAATGGGACGTTTAGATTAATTAGACGTGCTGAAACTTTAGACGATTATTTCAGCACATTAGATATTTATGATGAGTTTAAGAAGTCTTAAGGTTTTAAGGCTTAAGGGATTTTTATTGTGAGCAAAGGTTTTAAAAAAGGTAGTTTTAAACATTTCGATTTTTCACGTCCGTTTCTTTTTTTAGCACGTCATTATAAAATGATGCTGGCTTTTATTGGTCTACTAATATTGTTGTCAATTGCAGGCATATATGGATTTATTAGCGAAAATAAAGCAAACTCTAATGTCTTAGACTATATAACTGGCAATCACGACACAAGAAAAGGCCTCGATTTTTTGAAGGAACATTTTAATGTATCTGGAGATGCAATGTTTGCTGTTGAAGGAAAAACTACAGACGACACTGAATTAGCCCAAAAGATTGACACTATATCAAACTTTAGTGCAGTAGAACAACTTGTATGGTATGGAACTTTAGAAGTATTCGATATGATAGATTCCCTGCTTAGTATATTTACTGATATAGAAATTGATACTGCAGAGTTTAAAGACTTTTTAAAACAACCAGTGTCAGATGAGAATTCAGTATATTTAGTTTTAATACTACATTCTTACACACCTGGTAGCACTGCTGCATTTGATTTATTAGATTCTATTTCAGATGAATTGTCTCCTCGTGATGTGTCTTTTGCAGGAATGACAGCTACTGCTAAGACCGTTATGCATGATACTCTAGATGAATTACCTATGTATATGTTAATTGCAGCACTTGCTGTGATCCTTGTATTACTAATGACATCACGTTCGCTTTTTGAAACTCTGCCGTTCATTATCATACTACTTTTATCAATTGCAATAACTATCGGTGCCAACTATTTACTCCCACAAGTATCAGTAGTAGCTGTTGCCACCACTGCTCTAATTCAACTAGCTTATACACTAGCTGTTATGTTGATGTTAATTGCCCATTATAGAGATAAGCGTGATCAGTATGATTCACCAATCCCAGCAATTAAATCTACTATAACTGCAAAATATCCGACCATAATATTGACGAGTTTGTTTTCAATGATAGCCATTCTGTCAATCTCTTTAATGCCGATGGGATTCGATATAACTTTCTCACTGATTCGAGGAATTTTTATCACTACAATTGTCATATTGTTTTTTACCCCACCAATTTTAATGGCTTTAGATAAAATCACATTAAAAAAGAAATTTGTACGTCATTTTGAATTAACCCCAAAGCTTGCTTACAAAGTATATTCAAAACCAGAATACAAACGGTCGCTACTTCTTATTCTCACTCTTTTAGGTATTTTCTCAATATTACTCAATCAATCGGATGATTCAATTTATCTTTCTTATTTTAAAATGTCTAATGTGACTAACGAGAAAACTAATATCGAGTTAGGATCCGATAAGTTAGCAAACCAATTAATAATAGCAGTGCCAGTGATTCCTGAAGACAATATGACGCAAGCAGATTATATAACTGAATTAAAAAACTTAGAACACGTTAATTCTGTTCTTGGGGCGTTTACTGCAATAGATATTGCCCCAGAAAAAGTTATAGCTTTAATTCCATTGATGCCAGGTGACATAGAAAATTTCTTTGCTAAAGCAAATGATACATGGTACACAATGTGTACTATTATATTAAGTAGCAATATTACAGAATCAGATTCAGTTGCCACTTATACTCAAATATCTGATATTACTGATAAATATTTTAGCAAATCTTTTAAATTCGGCGTCTCAACTGGCATATATGACATGTCTAAAGATGTACATACGAGATTCCTTATAATAGAATCTATAGTGTTTTTGGTTATGTTAATTCTGTTTACTATATTACTAAAATCATTAAAGAAAGGTTTTTTAGTGTCTATGGTTTTAAGAATCGCTATGGCTCTTTCTACCTCATTTACTATCCTTTTTACGTTGACTAATACTAACTTCCTAGTATATCTGTTAGCCGCAGGAATATTAGCACCGATAGTCTTATTATATACACTAACTCTATTTAATAGTTTTGAATCTTATAAAAAAAGCAATTTTGATCAACCTATTGAACTAGCCATGTGCGAAACACTACCACACATTATGCGAAGTGGTATTGCATGCTCCATAGGTTGTTTTGCAGTAGCAATTTATGCTAGCAACATGATCGTAAAAAATTTAACTATATTATTAGGCGCGGGGTCGATTATGATTGCACTAATAATCTCTATTTATTCGGCGGCTTTGCTATCAATACGCCCCAGAAAGAGAAAACCACCAGGATGATATATGGACATTTTTTGTCGTTGATTAGTAAAAGCAACCATTTGTTTCCTTTTATTAAACTCGTAAATATTTAATTCTATTCGTTTTTTGATCAATTCCATAGTTTTAAGCAATATTCATATTATATTTCTATAACATATCATTAATTTTAGTTAAATATCCACGTTAATTCAAATTATCTGTTTAATCGCTATATTTTTCAAAGTTTATTTAATTTCACTAATTTTTTAACAAATTTCGATTTTACTATTTACTTTTTGGATTTTTGTGTTATAATATATAAACAGATTATATAGATAATATAGTTTGGTATCTTAGGAGGGTTAATATGGCTGTAAGCAGTGATGTTCTCAGAGGTCATACCGAGACAATTATCCTAAGGATTCTCAGTGCTAAGGATAGTTATGGATATGAAATCACTAAGGAAATAATAGAAGCTGGAGAAGGTTTAATAGATGTAAAGGATGCGACTATTTACACGGCCTTTAGACGTATGGAAACGGATGGTTTGATTACTACTTATTGGGGCGATGGCACGTTTGGTGCGCGCCGCAAGTATTACAGCATTACTAAAGCGGGATCAAAATTATATAATGATAGGCTAGTTGAATGGAAACAAATATCAAGGCTTTTGAACAATTTGATAATTGGACCGATTGTTAACTAATTATTATAATAATATTTATTCAAAATAATATATTAAGGAGACATATATGTTAGTAGAAAGATTTAAGAACTATATAGACAAAGAAACGAGCACTTTGCCTACAAATAAGGCGACTGCAGATTTCAAGGCTGAATTATATGATGCCTTGATGTCAAAGGCATCAGATTTACAAAATTCAGAATTATCTGAGAATGAGATATATAGAAAATGCATTGATAGTCTAGGTGACTTTTCAGAGACTAAGCGTGCATTGTCAGCAAATCCTATCGATATCATCCGGGATGGCCGTATGTTGCGTAAATTTTTATATTGCGCTGTCATTTCTATAATTTCTGTTATCCTGTATATAGGAATTGCCTATTTTACAGACAATTGGGAAATACCTGCTTACACAATATTTCCAGCTATGGGTGTAATACTAATTGCATACATCACATTCGATGTCATACGTCATAGTTTTTCTGTCAAAAGACATGGTGCTACAACAATCATTTTTTCATTGTACGCATTAATTATTTTAACATGCCTATATCTTGGGTTAGCGTTTGGAATCAATAATGGATGGGCTCAAGACGACAGAGCTTGGTCAATATTCTTATTTATATTCCCAATTATTTTCATACTGCATATTATAAAAACAAGAATTACAAAGAAAAAAAATGTATCACTATTTTCTGAAGTCGGACTTACAATGTCATCTTCTATCGCCATATATTTGTTAATTGCTACAATCATTGATACTTACCACCCCACCTGGTTAATAGTTCTAGTCGGTGTTCTAATTTCATTAGTTTTGATGATACGCAAACTAGATAAGAGAATTACTAAAGATAGATCAATAAAATAACTTCCAAATTCCAAAATAACTCTATGCCACAAATCTTAGGATTTGTGGCATAGTTTTTAATAAAAGGCTTCGCCTCATAACAATTAGTGTGAAAACCATTCTGAATTATCTCAAAAACCTTGAAAATGCATTCATCATATATCACTGTAGACAATACGATATTGAGGGTAAAGCGCTTTTAAAAACCTTTGATATATTTTATGTTTGTGATACTGCAATGCGGTATGCTTTATTGGGTTTTAAAAACGAAACTGCCACATTTGCTCTAGAGATATTGTCTATCTTGAACTGATTAGGCGTGGCTATGAGGTTTACTTTCAGACGTATGATGATTTTGAAATTAACTTTATAGCAACACGACAAGTAAGTAAGTTGTATATTATAAGGTCTCAGATCGCATTGAACTAAAATCAGCTGAAACGCGTGAATTTAGCCCATTATAAAAAGTACAAGATTATTGCGATTGTACTAAATATCTCTTAAAAACCGATTCTTTTGACATACATACATATAAAGACATCAAAATTATGCATATAGCAGATTTTCTCTTATCATCTGACTATTTAAATTGTATTGCGATTTTAAGATCTACTCACTAATCATACATTGCACTGCATTTTGCTTTGTATTGTATTAGAGCATTATTTGTCCTGACTTAAAGGACGACATTAGATTTATTTTAGAAAGCTTTTCAGTTAGAATTTTCTAAAAAATATCAATATTTATGGATTTAAGAAAATTTCTTATTGAGGTTCGTTATTTATAACAAAATTTGTGAGATTTCATTCTATAATATTTACAAATCTCATTTTTTATGCTATTATATTAATAAAATATAAGGAGTTTGTTCTCTTATGGATGATAAGAAGTACGTCACCTACGAAGTAAGTGATGAATTAAATGCAAGACTAATAGCTGAGATCGCACGCGCAAAAAGCTTAGCTAAACTAAAGGATTATGAACTAGCACAAATGCTTGGGAAAACTAAACAAGCTTATTCTGCAATGGTCATAAATGGTTTGTCAAAGCTAGGAAATATTGAAGCAATTGCTGATGTTTTGGGTTGTAAAGTAGATATTAAATTTATACGAAAAACCTGATTTTTTTAACAGCTTACACTTAAATTATAAATAATGACTTCTGTTCATTCTCACTGTCCTTAAATATGTGTGTATGATGTCATTATCTAATTATCTATAGTCTTACATTGTATGACTTTTATTCCTATTTTGATAATTAATTTAATCAACGAAAGCTGTTTTTTATTGTCTAAAATTGCCTTTTTTTGCTTAGCTAATTAACAAATCAATATGTATTAATTAATTAATTAATAAATTTGTTGTTAACCATTTTAAAGCACATTTAAGAATACCCAATGATTTATTAATTCAAAATATAATTTTTGGATGTTTCCCTTTTCTGATCTTAAATAAAAAACTATGTTTTTTGTATATAATTCATAATATAGGGTTTGAATACTAGTTCATTAGTATCTTGAGTATTGTCAATATTGACTTAAAAACCAAATGGTATTACTTTATATAGCAAGTATCAGTACTGCCTGTAATTTTAAGTAGTATATTAATGACAGAAATTAAAGTATATGTCTTTTAATTTTTGTTAGACTTTAAAAAATGCGCATTTGCTAATACTAAATTCTAATGCGATCCCATAAAGATTATACAAGAAAATTAACATAATCATTACTAATCTACACGTTGCTATGTCTAAAGAGGGGGAGAAGCAAATCTTATAAGACAGATTCGATAGTTTTGTTTAATTTCAAAAAAACAGGATATATTTCCTATTAAAACTCACAATATGGAGTTTGTCAAAAGCACATGTATTTAATAGTCTCAAAAAAAATATTATCTCAAGATATAGTAGAATACACAATACAAGCCCCAGATGTAGCAAAAACAGCTATGCCAGGGCAGTTTATAATACTAAGAATAGACAGTGATGGTGAACGTGTGCCTTTTACTATTTGTGATTTTGATCGTACAAAAGGCACAATCATTATTCTTGTTCAAACCGTGGGCGCTACTACATATAAATTGTCACAGAAAAACGCTGGTGAATATATCTCTGACTTTATTGGACCCCTAGGAAATCACACTGATCTAACTATGTATAAAAAGGTTCTTTTAGTATCAGGGGGTATTGGTATTGCAGTTACTTATCCACAAGCAAAGGCATTAAATTCAGAATCAAAGCAATTTGATATCATTGCAGGCGCCCGCAATAAAGAACTTTTAATCTATACAAAAGAATTAGGTTTATTAACAAATTCTCCGTACTTTACAACTGATGATGGGAGTTTTGGGCACAAAGGGTTTGTGACTGATGTTGTTAAACAGTTGTTGCAAAGTAAAACATACGATGTGGTATTTGCGGTAGGTCCCCTTCTTATGATGCGTGCAGTTTATAACGTGTCACGTGAATTTGGTGTTGATACTATAATAAGCATGAATTCAATAATGCTTGATGGAACTGGTATGTGCGGATGTTGCAGATTAACTGTGAATGGTGAGATCAAGTATGCATGTGTACATGGTCCTGAATTTAATGCTAGCTCAATTGATTGGAATCAAGCTATTAACAGATCAAAAAGATTTAAAGAAATTGAACAGCAACATTATTGTAGGATTCTAAACAATGACTAAAGCAAAAAAAAATCCTTTATTGGAAATTACGTTAGATGAGCGGCAAAATACCTTTAAAGAAACGACAATCACATATGATGCTGAGACTGCAGTAAGGGAAGCTCAACGATGTTATAACTGTAAAAATGCGCGTTGCATAGGCGGATGCCCAGTGGGAGTCAATATCCCAGGATTTATATCCAAAATCGCAACCAGAGATTTTGATTCGGCAGCGCTCATTTTAAAGACTTTTAACGGACTGCCATCTATATGTGGCAGAGTCTGCCCACAAGAGCAACAATGCGAAAAAAAGTGTGTTAAATGCACAGATAAAACTGAGCCTGTAGCAATAGGCAGACTTGAACGGTTTGTAGGTGATTATGCATTAACTCATTCTTCAAATAATGAATATCAACCTAATAACTCTTGTTTTAAAATAGCAGTTATTGGCTCAGGTCCAGCATCACTATCTTGCGCAAATGATTGTGCTAAGGCTGGACTACATGTCACAGTATTTGAAGCTTTACACAGTTTAGGCGGCGTGTTATCCTATGGAATTCCCGAATTTAGACTTCCTAAAAATCTAGTAGCCTCAGAAATAAGCGCCTTAGAAAAATTAGGCGTCGTTTTTAAACTGAACTGTCTAATTGGAAAAACCATAACATTTAAAAATTTATATACTGAATTTGATGCTGTGTTTATCGGCACTGGAGCTGGCCTCCCCCGATTTATTGGAATACCTGGGGAAGAGCTCAATGGTGTCTATTCTGCTAATGAATATTTGACACGTGTTAACCTTATGAAAGCATACTTAAAAGATGCAAAAACGCCTATCATTAGACACAACAGAGTTATTGTCCTAGGCGGTGGCAATGTTGCATTCGACTCTGTAAGAACTGCACTGCGCTTAGGCTCAAAGCCTGCAATACTAGCATATAGACGAAGTTTAAATGAATTGCCAGCCCGAAGCGAAGAGATCGCCCATGCCTTAACAGAGGGTGTCCAAATAGAGACATTAAGATCCCCTGTGGGCATTATATCAGATGATGGGATCAATGTAAGTGGCGTCGAATTTGTTAAAAGTGAGTTAACTGGAATAGATTCCAATGGTCAACAAAATTTTAGGACTATACCAAATAGTAATTTTGTAATGTCTTGCGACGGTGTCATTGTTGCAATAGGCACTAATCCTAATCCAATAATCAAAGACTGCTTTAACGATCTTAGAACTGATTCAAGAGGTTATATATTAGTAGATGCAGATGGAAAGACAAACATTAATAATGTTTTTGCTGGCGGTGACGCAGTGACGGGGGCTGACACTGTCATAAGCGCCATGGGAGCTGGTAAAAGAGCTGCACATACTATCATAAATACTCTAAAGGATACACATTAAAAATCCCTTTGCTTAATAGACATGTGGCTCTAAAATCTTGCTAATTGTCACAATGTCGTAATTTTCATTACTAAAATGTTCTAGGATTTTTGGCAACACTTTTATTGTGCTGATTGTGGGATGTACTAATATCACATCCCCATTTCGTATGTTTAATGTCGCTCTTTCGAAGAGAATACTCTCGTTGATCACTGTTAAATCCCCAATATCCCTTGAGCTCATTATTATTTTGTAGCCAATATCCTTGCATAAACTAGCAACAGTTTGACTAGGACTTCCTATTGGAGGCGCATACATCTCAGTTCTCACTTTGCACAAATTAAATAAAATGCTCTCTGTTGTACTAAGTTCGCCAGCAAATGCCGCTTTATCTGTAACTTGCGCACTTGTTTTAGAATATCCATGATTCCCAATTTCATGACCACCTTCATGAATTTTTAATATTTGGTCTGGATATTTTGTAGCAATTGAACCTGTTATAAAAAATGTCGTTTTAACACCAAAGCGATTTAATATGTCCAGCATTTTCTCTAAATAATTTGCCCCTGAGAAAACACTAATTGATACGGTTATTCTACGAGCATCCATATTCCCAACATAATATATATTTGCATCATTATAATGAAATCTTGATTTGCTTGCGCTAATAAATATGCCAAATGATAGCATGATCATTATTCCTAGTATGATACAATTAGCACAGAAATGGACAACGAATTTCTCAAGTTTAACTATCCGCATTCTATCTCATTATATGCTAAAGTATCACGTTTATTCACTACTATTTAACTGAATCAAGATGTGAAAATTTCAACTATAAAAACTTTGTCTAAGTCGATTTGGCCTGGGTTATTTTAAAATACGCACTTTTAATAGCACTAGTTATTTCATCTACTTCTTTTACTGTATTATATCTACCATATGAGATACGAATGGAATTCTTGGCTTCACTCTCCGTCTTTCCTATCGCTAGCAAAACATGTGAAGGAACGCCTTTATTAGAGTTGCACGCGGCACCAGCTGACACACATATGTCTTTAAGGCTTAGTAAATGCATCATGGCTTCCCCTGTAGCGTTTTCAAAGGTTATATTTAGAATGCCTGGCAACCTATTTGCCAATTCAGCATTTATTATTAAGTTTGGAATTGATTTTTTGAGTTTTTCTATAGTCATCTTTACAAGCAATTGTTGAGTAATTGTATCTTCTCCTAAATTTTGGACACACTCCTCTAGCGCATAGCCTAGGGCTACTATACCAGCTACATTTTCTGTACCGCTTCTTAATCCAAACTCTTGTTCACCACCAAATATGTAGTTTGGCATCGCTATACCATCTCGAATAAAAATAAATCCAATGCCTTTAGGTCCATTAAATTTGTGTGCAGACGCAGTCAAAAAGTCAACTTTAAGTTTCTTCATGCTTATTGGGATATGCCCTACAGCTTGTACAGCATCTGTATGAAACATAACATTATGACTTTTAAGCATTTCCCCAATCTGCTGTACTGGCTGGATTGTGCCAATTTCATTGTTGGCAAACATTATTGTTACTAATTTTGTATTTGGACGAAGTGCAGATTCAACATTAGAAACGGACACTCGACCATCCGAATCTGGATTTAAGTATGTAACATCTAAGACATCTGTATTCTTGCATGCATTAAGAACAGAATGGTGTTCTATACTTGTAGTTATTAAATGCGCTCTTTCTCTCTCGCATAATTCTCTACTTTTACCATGTAAGACCCAAGTGTTACCTTCTGAACCGCCTGAAGTGAAAATAATCTCGTGGGGCTCGCAGTCAATAGCTTTAGCTACTTGTTTTCTAGCGCATGCTATTGCCTTTCTTGCTTTAAATCCCAATTTGTGTTGACTAGACGCATTCCCATATTCCTCCATGAGGTATGGTAGCAATTTTTGTACAGCTAATTCTGATATTCTTGTAGTGGCGGCGTTATCAGCGTATATCAATATATCCTCTCATTAAAACAATTCACAGCCTTCATCTTTAAATTCTTCAATCTTATCAAGCAAAAACTCTAAGTCAACCTCTAAATATTCTGCTAGACATTTAATGCAATAAAAGCGCTTAGCGTTTTTGTCTATTAGTTTTTTAGTCAGCCCTATTTCATTTTTGGTTAGTTTTTCTTTTTTACAGACATAGCAACTAATATTTTTCATTTCCTCTCCCTTTAAAGTGGCTGAATAACCTCTAGCGCAGGTAAATCTTTTCCTGAAAACTCAGCATCAAGTTCTCCTAACTGATATTTAATTGTGCCACGCATATTACGTGCTCTTTTAAAACAGTATTCTTCAAAATCACTTCTACTTATATCTTTTAGAGACTTCACGTGCGGGAATAATAATTTAAGATACGCAGTGGCAATCCTCTTTATAGCTTCTGTGTCCCTTTTATCAGCGTCTTCTGGGCATTTTATAAGTTGCTCCACTATCGAACGATAGCTAGTATCGCTACGTAACTCATGCATTATGGAACAGAAATACTCAGAATTTAACGCCCAGCCTACCATCATGTGCCCTTCAGTCATTCTAGGAATATTCCAACCCTTAATAAATCCATGAAAACGATCAATTAGCGCTGACTCGTGAAATACTGGTGGTAGATCTATAAACATGTTAATATAATCGTCACGGTTCATTAATTCCTGTCTTATGTTCCCACAGAGTATTACCCCCGCATCAGCCTCACCTTGAAAATTTCCAACAGTGAAAACCCCAAACTCCAAATAACCTTTAAGAGCAGCACGAATCTCATCAGTGTTAGTAAATGAGATTGTCTGTACTTCATCTAACGTAATGAAATCGTTCCCTGCTACTAATCCTACAACGCGCTTGCTTTGATCATAAAACATCTTAGCCCGGCTCATTACACCACCGCTTGACAGCCAACCAAAGCGACTAACGCGGCCAAACAGATAAGATTTGCCAGTGCCTTTAGGAGCAAGTTCAATGAGATTTAATCTTTTTTCAACAAACGGAAGCAATCGAGTAAGCATTGTAAGTTTCTCCTCTTTATTGCAAAAACCTTTGGCATTATAATCAACTGCACCGAGTAATATATCAATCCATTCATCAATTTCAAACTCACGTCTAACTTCTTTAAAATGAGAGACCTCAACTGTATATGGGCAGAATTTTTTAAAAGTTATCAGCTTAATTTTGCCATTATTCATTTTTTTAGATTTTGCACTAAATAATCCAAACCCACCAAGTTCTTCATCAGGAGGCTTATATCCAATTTCAACCATCCCCCACGTTTCATGTCCACCTAGTAAGTCAGCTCTACATTCCTCCCATACTGCTGCATCAATAATTGTATCACTATGCGTCAACCCATAGTCAGGCATCGAAAATGTAACTAAACCTGTCTTGATATCAATATCAACTGCCACTTTTGCAAGGAATTTAACTCGTTGGTAGTCATATATTACACGATTTTTAATCCCCTTCCAATCTTCCCTTTTTGGCAAATATGCGTACACAAATCGTTTCATTTCATCAGAATCGAAGTGCCCATCTTCGTCTTGAAACTTCTTCAGAAGCCAATCTCGCATAAATGACGGTAAGGTTAACTCTGAAAACAAGTTAGCCTTTTGGTTTTTATATACGACCATCTCATCAAAACAATTTCTTAATTTCTCAACCATCTATTCCCTCAAATTAAATCATCAAAGTCTTTATTTATACTTGCACTTTTACCTTGCGTTTTAATTAATATATTGCCAACAAGATTATCGCCTACAAAAACATCTGCATTATACTCCCCAGCCTTTTTAATATCAGTTAACTCAACTGAAAAAGTATGGTCATTATTTTTCGTTGCTTTATATTGCTTGTTATCAATTGTTAATAAAACATTTTGTTTTGGAGTAGGGTAAACGCTCAGCGTTATTTTTGCACAGGTTTTATAATCAACAACTATTTTGTCAGAAATTAATTTAACAGTTATGCTTCCAGATTTAACTGTTAATTGAATTACAGGAATTACAATCTCCTCTAATGATGCCCCACCATGTACTTCAACATTACTAGCGCGGCTTCCCTTAAATCGTCCATAATTAGCCAACACAATGTAATCATTTTCTTCTGATGCAAATTCGAGATCATATGGGCGGAATACTTCACAACAGCGCCCAGAATTCACACCTGATGTGCCTGTATCATATTTTTCTTCTTTTCGCGCGATTACAGCAAGTCGAGATGCACCGTGGTCACTAACTATCAAAATCCGCTCACAATCATTTTGTTTAAGTTTACTTGCAGCTTTATTTATCATTTCAGTGATTACGTCAATTTCTTTTGCTAGATGAATTGGTAACTGGTTTTTCTCAAAATTATATCCACCAACCTGCGCATGTTTTATCTGATCCAATTCTATCAATTTTTTTCGCGATTCATCTGGCCAAACATCAAAGAACTCTTTATTAAAACGAGTAGTCGTTGGCAACTCGGCTCTTGCTATATCTATTTGAATTAAAAGGCCATGTTTCCCAGCCAAAGTCTCAATCAAACCTAAGTACTCAACGCCAAGAGCGTCCATCCAATATAAATAAGTGTTGTTTTTATCTATTGTTTCTAAAATACTTTCTCTAAATTTTAGATTATTATATATACGTGGTGGTTTAGCAAGACGTTCAACATCCTGCATGAATTTATCCTCTATTTTATTATATAATTTTTGCCGCTTATATTCGTTAAAATATTCTGTAAATTGCTCATTTACCTCGATATTTGGAGATTTAAAAACATACTCCTTTAAATAAGCATCTAGATTTGGATAAATGTTCTTAAGTTTTTTATAAATATGATCCATTTTAAGACAGGTGTTATGGTTGGTAGCTAACCATGCAACTATTTCTTCACGCTCTGCTAATGTATTGTCCGTTAACACGTAAATGCCATTATCCATTTTGTGTTTATCTTTAGCAAATTGCACAATACCAGACCCAATAAGGTTTTTCATTAGTTTTTTGCGCTGATCATAATACTTATCAAAATTCGGATCATTAGGTAAGAGATCCAGCAATTTATTTAGAATATTTCTCTCTAAATCTATATATTTATCAGTTTTGGAAATAACAAATTGTAAATATTCGTTACCTCTGATTCCATACACCTTTAGATAAATAAAATACAAATATTTATATATATTTTTTGAGTACGAATCATAAAATTCCTTAATAGTCTCTGTGTTCAAATTGTGTCCACGAAAAACTTCCTCGATCATAAAATTATAGTTCTGAAGCTCAGATAGTAATTCCATCCACTGTGCGTCTTCAAACCATACTTCCTTAAAAACCGAATTATGAGCCAAACTTTTAATTGCTTCAAAAGCGTTTGATATTTTATGAATTGTTAACATTGATTTATCTAAACTTATTTGTGTGTTAATCGCAACTTCACCGTTCAGCCCGCCCTCCAATGCCTTAAGTATTTCCTTGAATCCTTTTAATACCGGGATTTCGATTGATTGATCCACTAGTGCAAATGAGATATTAGAAATTGCACCATCTACAATAATATATCGGCGATTATCAAATCGTACATCGCTTTTCAAATTATCAACTAATGAACCCAGACATCGAATAAGAAGAATTGCTTTTGCTGCACTAATATTATAATCTTTTAATATTGATAGTTGACTAGATGCATAGCCACGCCCCTCAAGTGCTAAAAATTCCCCAAGACCTGTCACCACAAACTTGTTAGAGTTTACATTAACGTCAGCTTCACTCAAATAGGCCGTAAATTTATCTACATCTGGTATCTTGTCTTCTGAATAACAAAAACTGCTCATCGGAACAACTTCTAATTTCGATCCTTTAAAATATTCTATTGCATCCTTATATTGTTCATCGCTAATGAATATAAAATAAGGCTTCCTTAATTTAGAATCCTTTAAATAATTCTGAGTAGCTTCTTTATAATCACTCATTAATGAAAAATCTCCATTATTTCAATTCCCAAGGTCATGTTCTTTTCTACTAACTTACTCATTTGACTTTTAAATAGTTCATCATCCATTTGTTTAATCTTTTTTATCACATCATCACTCCCTCCTGCATTATATTCGAGTAAAGCAAGCTCCTTGACTTTTTCTTTAATCTTTGGATTTTCATACCACCCATAAACTCCATCAACAATCTCAATTTCTTTAAGTTTTTCTTTAACTCCATCAATGTCTTTTAGTAAAATACTGTACGATCCCAGGATGTGTTTTTTAAATAAATCGTTTATCTTTTCATCATCAAATTCAGTAGTAATTAATGTTGTATAAAGCAAGTAATTTTTTGCATCATTAATTTCGTTATCAGATCGTCCATTAACATTATTTAAAACCTCAAATGTCTTTTTTGCTTTATCGAATTCATTTAGATCAACCAAATAAAGAATAGGAATTCCCAGTTTTTTAGACCAATCAATTGGATCTTTAGATTTGGTCGGTTTCTTCCATAATTCAAGCAACTCCGACTTTGATTGGGCTTTTTGATACTGATCAGCTACATCTTTTACGCGTTTATTGCTATTACTTTTTGTTAAATTTAAAAACGTGGTTTCCTTTTCAATTTTTAAATATACCTGATAAATTTCATCGCTATTAAGACCATCTAAATATAGTTTGTAAATTTCAGCAAATTCTTTGTAAGGGTCATCTAATATGCGTTTGAGCTCTTCAGCATGTCTCTGTAGTCCATTGTAAAATTGCTTAAGTTCAGAATCTGATAATTTATCTTGTTCCTCAGAATTACAAATTTTCAATAGCAAGTCAAAGATTTCTGCAAGGTCTGAATATTTTATTTTAAGTGCATCAGCAGATATACCTATGAAATTAAGCTTTTCTTTCCATTTTTTGTAGGCACCATTTAATGAGTTCACCTTCTCATCAAGGATTTTATTACTTTCTTTAACTATACCATATTTAATCTGTAAGGTTTGAATTTCTTTTTCCCCTATTTCCTTTTTCCATAAGGATGAGTGCTTGACCTTGAATAGATTACAAATATCATCTATCAATTTATCATGTGCTCCAATATCTTCAGCAAGCTCCAAAATAATTCCGTTTTCAAATGCTTCTAAATACTTATTCATGCCCTTCATACATTTTTCGTATGTTAATAATGAAGTTAATTTTTCTGACAATCCTAATTTATCCAGAATTCTACCAATTTCCACTGCCTTATCATATTGAGGAGATCCCTCACTTTGTACAAATTCGATGTACTTTTGTACAACATAGAATATATTCTCATCATCAATATATTCTAGACACCATACAGGCAATTTCAATTTTTTCATTTTTTCAATAACTTTAGTCATTGTAGACGTAATTGTAGGACATTTTTCAAGATCTACGTCCCAAGACTGTTTAGTAAAGTTATAAAAAGTCATTTCTTCTTCTGTAATCTTGACTATAAATGTTTTTTGGAGTTTTGGATTGAAATTGTTAGCAATCATATCTATTAGATAATCATGTGTCATTGTCGCATATCCATTATTTGAATCGCCATATCGATATGGTTCTTGAGCATATTCTTTCAATAAAAATCCAGTGAGAAATATTGATAGATCACTACGCGAAAAGCCATAATTATCTTGTAAAAAGCTGCATATTTCGTTAATTGCAATACGGCCAATATTATCTAGTTTATTTTCAATAAGGTGATCTAAGTCCTTTTTTATTATTGATATGGGATGAGTATCTTTTGCAGGATCTTCCCAATAATTAGGAATATTCCATATACCCTTTAGAATTTTTTCTTCAATCCCAGCCACAACACCACTAGTGTTGCAAGAAATGCCAGATTTTGCTGGTATTTTTCTATTAACATTAAGTTGTAATTGAGGATCTTTTAAACCATCGGTAAAATCAAATATATATGGGAACTTCTCTAGCACAATCTTTTTGAGATAATCAGCAACTTCCTTTTCGCCGTTTAACTCTACTCCGTCTGGTTTTGAGTGTGTAAATACAAAAAACTTTCCATTACAGATATTTTTTTTCCATTTCTCATTTAAAACGGCATAGGCTTTATTTAGATATTCCAGCGCTAAGGAAGAATCATTCCCTTGATAACACGACGATTCGGCATAATGATTAATAAATTCTTCTAGCAATTCTTCTCCGAGTGGGGTTGATTGTGTGTCTATAAAGATGTTATGTTTGTATTGTTCATCTTTTACTGCTTCTTTGATTTTTTCACGTAATTTCTTTACTCCACTATCATCTTTAGCAAACACCATAACAGCCTTAAACTTCCAGTTCTCAGGTTTTATTAATAGCAGACTATCTTTAAAATTACCAAGTGCGCTAATTATTGATTTGATCCCCCCATCTTGTTCTTCTTCAAATCTAAGCGAGAGTGCTTTCGGTAGACTCAAGATTTTTGACATTCCAGCTTCTACGATATATTGGTGAATTGGAGCATTCCTGAGCATTTCTTTTTTCTTATCAATTTCTGCTTGATCTCCAGAATGTACAGAAGCAAAATAATAACTAATATTATTGGATTTTTTGTATATTAGAATACCATCTTGACGCATTTTTTTAGCAATACTTCTAGACACACCAAAATCTGAAGCTTCGAATACATAATTGAGATTTTGATCAGTCGCTTTAAAAAGTTCAATATCCCCACTAAAACGTTGATCAAGAGACTGCATAATTAGTATTACCTTCAAAACTCGCTTGTGGTCATCGCACATGCCTTTTGAGTGTTGTTTAAAAAAATTAACTATTGATTTAACCTCTGGTTGCAGTTTATCTATTTGTTTATCATAGAAAAAATTCCATAACATATCTACTGTCAAGAATGGCTCCTTATCTGGACTATGATTTTCAATATACCATTGAAAATTCTCGTCGTCATCTTTATTTCCTGACTTTATATAATCAAACATGCTCCGTTGATTCGATTGAAACGCTACAGCAATATGTTTTAAAAATAATGCAGTCATTGGGTGAATTGGTAGGATTCTTTGTATTGTTTCTTGATTATCTATCTTCGCAATATCCATGACCTTATCCTTTATTGTAGAAACTCGGTCGTCCAATGCACCAATTATTTGATTCCAACTTTTTTCAGCGTCACTCTTTACTTTAAATGCATCGCCGATGAGATCAAATGCAGTATTATCTGGCAAATCAATCTTGATTGAAACAAAACGATCTAGCATTTTTTTTGCATCATCCTGGGCTGAATTTTTAATGTAATTATCCTGTGCTTGGTGTGTTACCACGATAAAATAGAATGGCTTATCCTGCACTAATGAGACTATTTTTTGAAACTCAGAAAGACTATTGCTATTTTCTTTAAAATAGTCGGAAAATTCATCCCAAATTAGCACGATTTTAGTCTTGTTTTTATCTATAACATCCTTTAGCCACGAGACAAGTCTATCAGCATTGAAATCTAGCGCGGTAATCCCTGCATCAACTAGTGATAAAATATTTTTGATCGTTTCATCAACGTTTTCATTTTTTTCCAGAGAACTTATCAAATCATCTGCGCATGATTGTGAGAATATGTCGCGCCATTGTTTTTGGGGGTTTGTCAGCAGTTTAGTTACGTATTCATTGTTGTCTTTATCTTGAAGCCATTTAATGGCACTTCCTTTTAATGCTCCCTCACCACGGTAAGTTATTTCTTGTTTAATTAAAGCTTCTTTTACACTTTCTTGTATTTTGTATGCAAGTTGTTGTGGGGATGTGATTCCACCAGCTCCATAACGATGTGCTACTACTATGCCCTCACGCTTATGCTTTATTAGTTGATCACGAAGGTCTGTTTTCTGTTTTAAAGGACTTTTAGTATCCCACCATTCAGATAATTCTTGATCTGTCACCTCAAGAATTCTACGCAATGCAAAAACACACTGTGATTTGCCAGTCCCATATGCGCCTTCAACCCATAGTGACTTTTTATCATTTCTACGGCTTAGCGCACGCTCAAATTCTGTCAACAGGTTAATGAAAGATTTATGCGGATATGTATTTTTCCATGGAGCTCCTGCTTCAATTGCTGCATCATCTATACAAGGAAAATAATTCTTATCTATATCAAAATATTCACTGTACTTTTTAAATTCGTTATTCATTTTAATTATCCTCCATAAAGAGATTAAGCACATCTTGTGAGGTCTTATTCTTACTCAATGATATGCTATCAAGATCATATGTAAAAGAGACAGATATGAAATCTGGATATTTTGCGGAGAGGCCTAAAAGGTTGTTTTCCATAGCCTCACGTTTAATTCCAAATATACGTGTAGGGCTGACTCCATCACGAACGATTTTATTGTTAACAAGCGTAGTAAGTGTAAATTCTTTATAATTGTTACATTTCTCCGCAAACTTAAACAATCCATAAAGAATCACTCGATGGTCAATTGTAACGCATGGTGTACGAATGATCTCATTAACATCGGTTACAATACCAAACCTAAGAACAGTGCCTAAGGGAGTCGCTACAATCCTTTTAAAAGCTCTAGCAACATCAGCCGCATTTCGTTCCTTTAAACCATCACTCATTAACATATTCTGCGCGTCTTTTAGTGAATACGTATGATCTAGATCTAATTTTTTAACATACCACTCAATCTGGGGATTTGCCGCGACTAGATTTATTAGAATGAGTCCCATTGATGTCACAGTCCTCCATCCAATAAAGGATATTAAGTCTGCAAATTTAGAGAAATGATTATTGACAGATAACCCAGCATCTACTAAAAACACTTTGAACTTTATTTCTTGTTGTGGTCCGAGTGAGTTTAACTTGAAAAATTCGTCTTTGTTGTTGAAGAATGATACTAACCACTCAGGTTTTGGTGGAAAAGTAGCAAACGAATTTATTGACCGCATTTTTGCACCTCCGTTTGGTATTTTTAAAGAATCATATAAAATACAGCCTCCAGGAATCGTGTGACAATCAAGACAGTGTCTGCAATTATCTATCTTTATTGTTTTATTTTCAAATGAAATACAACCATTCCTACAGTTTGCAGCACAAACACCACATGCTCCACAATAAGCAGCTTTCTTGAAAACTTGTTTAAATATTTTCGCTTTTAGGTGATTGCTTTTAAGATCAATTTCAGATACAGTAACAATATAACCAGTGTCAGTTTTTTCAACTGTAAACGGAATATCCCAGTCCATAGTTTTAATCCATTCCCTATATTCAGATAATGGGTTGATAACTGTTATTCGTACTATTCCATCCGTTACATCCTCGCGGTATTTTTTGATTGTGCCTTTCAAGTACAACCCATTAACGCGCGATTTCCATTCGCCTTTGTTCATGTATTCACAGAATCGAGTATCGTCAAATGTATCACACGATTCTCTAATTATCCTAAAATATTCCGCTACCTTGTCTGGATATGTAATGCGCCTTATGTAATCACTAGCCCCACCAGCCTTTGGACAAACCAAGCAACCAGCGCGTGAATTTCCCTTTTTGTACGCATCATTTAAGATAATATTGTTAGAATAAGCATATAGATAAACCTCTGCAGAAGTCCACTCTAACATCGGATAAAAAATGTATTGTCCCTTAACTTTATTTCCATAATTTTCGTATTCATATTCTGCCCGGTTACTACTCTCATGAGCGCGAATCCCAACAAATGCCATGCCAGTATAATTGTGTTTACCTGTTATCTCGCGGAGCTTTAGAACTTGCGGAGTACTTTTATGAACCGAACAACACCAGCTCAATGTTCGAGATGGAGGTCCAAATAATTTCCATGATTCTGCTGGCATCAAGGACGAATTCGCAATACTGAATGATATATTCTCCTTGCTACACATCTCTTTAGTCTTACGTACGACATCATACGTATCAGGAAATTCCATTGCTGTATCGCCGAAAACCACAACATAGCTACCTTTAGGCAATGTTTTTTTTACAAGATCTAATAGTACACAACTATCCTTGCCACCAGAGAAAGCTACATGAAAACAATCAAGATGGTTTTTATGCTTACCATATATGGCTAATATTTTCTTGACTGTGTATTGCTCTATGATTTCAAGAATCCCATAATTAGCGTCCACCATCCCTTGAATGTCAATTTGACAAAGCGAATCACCATTAGGTTCTGGCATCACGAATTCATTATCATCTCCTTTAGGTATAATAATTTCGGGGGCGGTGAATGCATTCCCGCCTTTTAATTTAGCAACCAATTTCCCGCGATAATAGTAATTATTTAATTCAGCCCACAGATACGGATAATCTGTCTGCTTGTCATACTTCCAATATTTGTCAAAACCGAGCAAATCTAGTTCTGTAGCATAAACTGGACGTGGCTCTTTTGAAAAACCTGTTGGTTCCAAATTAAGAAGCAACCCACCTGTCATGGTGTCATAAGTGTAGGAGTACAAATTAATTAAGCCCCCTTTTACGGTTGGCTCTGGCGTATTCTAATACCGATTCGACATCGAATGCCTTGTTAGCGTATCCATTTTCCAAAAGGAATTCTGAGGCTCTTTCTTTATCTAATTTCTCTGAACTGATGGGCGCATTAGTTAAAGCATCAATAACTATGTCCTTATAGCTCATTTTGCAGTCCTTTTGAGCAATTATGCCAATATGCGAATTAGGCCCGTTGGTAATAAATTGAAATTTGGAACTAAATCGGCGGCAGTAAGATTCTAACAGATACTGGTTCCAACCATAGCCACAGTCCGTTAAATGGATAATGGTACAAAACGATTTCAAGGGCAAATATTTGCTTCCTTTTAATATTTCGTCAATTTCATTATCTAAATTTTCAACATCAAAATTTACAAGTTTTTCTGACACGTATACTCCCTTGTCAATCTGAACCCAATATGCGTTAGCATATTCAATTGCTGCCTGGCGACTTGGGGGATTAATAAACTCACCCATAAAACTCAAGATATCGCTTAGTAAACACTGATCTTTTTCTTTAAAATTATCATGTGTCAATTCTTTCAAGTTAAATTTTTGATCTTGAGAATATATAAATTTCCCTCTTTTTTTATACTTGTCTGACAGACAAATCTGGAACAGGGCGTTCTGAACCGCTAATTCTGACATATCTGGATATTGATTCATAATTTCATCTAGTGAAAGGTCGCTAATTGTAAAGAAACCGTTATCTTTACTCAATTCAACTGCCTTATTTATAATATACTCACGTTGTTCATCAGTAATTTTTATCCGACTTATCTGTGTAAATATCTCATCACTAGATTTAATAAAATCTGCACATCGATTGAGCGTCTGTGTTATTCGCTCCCTTGGGATGAACCGCAAGCGGTCAACTAAGGTATCTAAACTAATCGATATAAGATCATCATCCCAAACACGCAGAATTTCATTTACTGAAGCCTGAAGATTAGTAGCGCTTGTGTATCCGAAATATTCTTTATTTAAATTCAATCCTTTATATGCCTGGCGAAAAATTTCAACTAACATATCTATTGAAACTATATTTGATTCATTTAACCAATTTTCATTCTTAGAATAAAATTCAGAATAGAATATAACTTTAGCACCACTTTCAAAATACTCAGATGCTAAACTCATGATTTTTTCCTTTGTTTCGTCTGACACGATATAAACTTTTTTTTCAAAAGTTATACCGCATGCCATTAACTGCTGATCTAGCTCTTTGTCTGATACTGGCAGTGTAAAGCCATCATTTGAATATTTTTGTTCCCAACAATTACGAAACTTATTTGAATCTATATAATCATCTAATCGATAATACATATTCTGAAAATTTTCTATTATGACGGTTTTGAGTTTTTCAATGATCGTAGAATCAACGGTATAATTTGATATTGTCTTTAGATTAATTTTATGATTTTTGTCTGTTTTAGTTGGGATTTTGTCTTGTGCTTTTTCTGTATGTTTGTATCCTATAATAACTTTATTTAGGTCTATTTCACAATGAGCACAAAGCATCTTAATAATCTTTAGTATACCATTTGTGTCATAAGTCGTATACAGCCACAATCCATTTGATAATTTATATGATACACCTCTTGCTGGTTTTTGTTCATATAAAAAAAGTCCAGAGCGATTTTGCGATTTAATTTTCAATTCCTCGGTGCTTAGATAATTATTTTCTAAAATATGATTAACAATCGCTACGAACAACTGTGCCCAGCTCCAGTTAACTGGATTAATAATATTCCCATCTACATAGCAAATAGTAGGCTTGGTATATGCTAACATTTTTTCGGAATTTGTGGTTTGAAGATCTATAACATGATTGCTAACGTTAGTAACATTAAGTGTATTGTCTATTTCTTGTTTTGGATTGAATTTTAAATTCCCAGATATTTCCTGACCGACCATATTTTCTAGGGTTAAAGGGACAGATATTTCCTCAGTAACAGCTAAATTATTTGAAATGCGAGATTTATCAGAATTTATTAGCACTTCAATGTTTCCATCGGTCAATTCTTTTTTTTCCTGCTCTACGTTCTCAACCACTATAGACACGTCAGATGGATTACTATGATCAATAATAATTTCTTCGTGCTTAATACTTTTATCTCTTAAGAAGCGTAAATACAAAGGTCCTGCAGTCCTAAAGGCATTATAAACTTTAGCTCTAGTTACGCGAAGCATTTGCTCTTTTAGCAATTTGTTATAGAGAA
>JAIRMA010000031.1 GCA_031259085.1 Christensenellaceae bacterium | reverse complement strand
CTTTTTGAGTAGATATCATAGTAATCTCCTTTTCACTAAAATAATTTATTATAAATCATTTTTAGAAAAAATCAAATTTTTTATTACCAATTTATTTACACAAAAAAGTGGAGTATCTCGCTGTTGCTGAATTAGTAATAGAAAAATCAGATATTTTAACATCTTCAATTATCCAAAAAGTGTCAACTCGGATTACACCAGGTCTATATGAATTCCAGCGTTTAACACCCTCATACCATTGTGTCATGTAAGAGCATGAGCCATCCCAATCAAGATGTTTCCCGCTATCAACAAGCCACCAATCTAACTGATTATATGCATATGCCTTGCGGTTCGGAAAATAAAGAAATATAGTAGCAGATAGGATAGAAGACATAACAATGATCAAAGCAATAAAGCATCGTAACAAATTCAATTTTTTTAAGTTTTTAAACATTGGTAGCCTCCAGTTAAAATTAATATCTTTTAAAGGCCTCATCAAAAGAGGCGATATCATTTTCTGATAATGCAATAACCGAATTAGTATAAGTATACATTACATGTTGTGCTACAATATCTATGTCAGTAGTCATTTTATAGTTAGTTAGCCGCAGTTCTCTAGACTTCATATAACTATAAGAAATAATTGATAATTCACACTGATGAGCACATTTAATGGACATTTGCTTTTATCATTCATGGCAACAATTGCAATTATTCTCATAAAACGACATGTTAAAAAACGCAAGAAACTTGCTAAAATTCCAGCAATACAAATATTACAATCACAGCGATGCATTAAAGGCGGATAATAAAAAATCTAATAATTCCGACTGAACCAGACAAATACGCAAGCTTAATAATAAAAGAATTAAGTTTGAATGGCCCATTAAAAAAAACATAGTTATAAAATCTGATAAAAAAAACGGTTTATAACGTAGATTCTGATCGTTGCTTTTTTGAGTTAATTAGTGTATACTTAGTATAGAACTTTCACTATTGATAAGCTCTCTTAGGAATCTTAAGTTTTCACCGACTTTAGGTGATACTACTAAGTATGTATAGGTTTACGTTACATGAAAACTCTCTTAAAAAACAACATATTATCAATTGTGTTTATCCTAGCTGCATTGATGGCTATAGTTGTAGCTTTTTATTCATTTTCATCTTTAAATGAAGCTTCAGATTTTTTAGGAATCAACATAAACAAAAGATTGATAGCCACAAGCGATTTAGCCTCGACTTATGTCTCAACTGAGGAACTTGAATTGTATCAAGTTGCTGATGATATGTTAAAACCAGAATATACTGAATTGAAGAATCGCCTAAATGAATTTGCAAAAAAACATGATATACTATACATTTATTATTACAGGATTAATAAAGTAGATGCAGATGGAAATATAATAGATGTAAAGGCCATCATTGATAATGATTTTGATGAAGAGACGTCATATTCATTATTGACAGATCCAATCCCCATAGAGGAGGCTGTCACCGTAGCCTTCTTAGGAGAAACAAGTTATACAGAATTAGGGGAATATTCTGATTATTATACAAGTTTGATATCCTCATTTTCTCCTGTTTATGATGAAAATGGAGATATTGTGGCTGTAGTTGGCATAGATATTGAGGATACACACATATTCGAAATAAGGAAGCGATTGTCAATAAATTCAATTCTATTAACAATTTCTGTAATACTAGTTTTCGTATGTGGTGCGCTAACAATAACATTGCATCTCATAAAAGAGGGTTCTTTAAAAGCGAGTTTATCTAGGCTTAAATTAGTAGAAAGCATATCGACTAAATTTCTAGCTTCCACAGATAATTTGAAAACTATTGACGAAACTTTGGAAACACTAGGTAACTTTTTAAAAGTGAATAGAGTAGTGTTTTATTATAACAACTCTCAAGAGCAAACCACATTATATTGGGGATCTGATTCTCTTCAATATGATACAAATGATGATTTGACGGGAGAAATTTTTACTAAATTTGAAAAGGCACTTGACGATGGGGATGAATCTTCAATTATTTGCAATAATAAAGAAGAGGATTTTGAATATAAAAACATGATGCCAGCTTCTGTTAATTCATATATGTTTGTTCCTCTACACATAGGTAACAAATTAAAGGCTGTGTTGATTATTGAAAAGTATGATAAGCGTCATAAATGGTCAGCAGTTGAGGTCCAATTGGTTGAATTAATTGGGAATCTCTATACTGAGGCATTAAACAATAAAGAGACAAATGATAGGTTGATGATGCTTTCTGCAATAGTTGAGAACTCACCACAAGTCATATGTCATTTAAATAAAAACGGGAAATTGAGCTATATTAACCGTGCATCAGTCACGCAGTTTGGTTATAAACCAAGCGAACTGTTATCAAGTGGAATGCAAAAAATATTTGGACAAGAGGCAAAGGACGTGATCTTTTCTAGATATTTGCCAGATATAAAAGAAAAAGGCAATAGTGAATATATATTGCCGTTTAAGCAAAAATCTGGAGAGACAGGCACATTACATGCTTATGCATTCAGTATAAGTAAAAACGGTCAAAATGGAATAGGTGTAATAGGGATAGATATAACAGACAATATCCGAATAGACAAAGAGCGAATAGAAGCACTTAAGGAGGCAAAGCGATCTAGTCAAGCAAAGAGTGATTTTTTAGCAAACATGAGTCATGAAATGAGAACCCCAATGAATGCTATAATAGGGATGACATCTATAGGATTGTCGGCTAAGGAGTTAGAACGTAAAAATTATTGTCTTAACAAAATTAATGATGCGTCTATTCATTTATTAGGTGTCATAAATGACATATTGGACATGTCTAAAATAGAAGCAAACAAGCTAGAATTAGCCTCTATTGAATTTGAATTTGAAAAAACACTGCAAAAAGTAGTAAACGTAGTTAATTTTAGAGTAGATGAGAAGAATCAAAACTTTACAGTTAATTTAGATAAATGGATTCCGCACTCATTAATAGGCGATGATCAACGTTTATCGCAAGTTATAACTAATCTATTATCTAATGCTGTAAAATTTACAGCAGATGGTGGCAACATTCATTTGGATACAAAGTTGCTTAGTGAAACCAATGGGTTATGTGAAATTAGGATTGAAGTAACAGATAGTGGGATCGGAATTTCCGAGGAACAACAGGCGCAATTATTTCATTCGTTTTCACAAGCTGATAGTGGGATATCTAGAAAATTCGGCGGTACTGGACTTGGTTTAACTATATCTAAGAGAATTATTGAGATGATGGGTGGGAATATCCAAATTAAATCAGAGCTGGGCAAAGGCAGCACTTTTTCATTCAATGTATTCATGAAGAGAGGGATTAATGCTCCTGCTAAGCTTTTGCGCCCCGACATAAATTGGAGTAATACACGTATTCTAACAGTGGATGATGCCCCTGACATATTAGAATACTTTTTAGACATTGCAAAACGATTAGGCGTTTATTGTGACGTATCAAGCAGTGGAGAGGCCGCTTTAGAAATGATAGCTCATAATGGGGCATATGACATTTATTTTATAGATTGGCGCATGCCAGGAATGGATGGTATTGAATTATCACGACGCATAAAATCTACAATTTCTGAGCGAGCTGTGGTGATTATGATTTCATCTATAGAGTGGGGCACAATAGCAGATGAGGCTCAAAATGCTGGAGTAGATATGTTTATTCCTAAACCATTATTCCCATCAGCTATAGCGAATTGCATTAATGAGTGTATAGGCCTTAAGAACATAGTCGATGAAGAAAATGCAAAGCTAACTAGTGACCATGATTGTTTTGATGGGTTTAAGCTCTTATTAGTAGAAGATGTTGAAATAAATAGAGAAATAGTAATAGCATTACTAGAACCTACATCGTTACAAATTGAATGTGCTGAAAACGGAGCCCAAGCTGTAGAAATGTATTTAAAAGAGCCAGACAAATATGATATTATATTTATGGACATACAAATGCCAGAAATGGATGGGTACGAGGCCACAGCATTAATTCGCGAATCAGATACAGCTCGAGGTAAAAGTATCCCGATCATAGCTATGACCGCGAATGTGTTTAGAGAAGACGTTGAGAAATGCATAGTGGCAGGGATGGACGCACATGTGGGTAAGCCGTTAGATTTTGAAGAAGTATTAGCGACACTGAGAAAATATTTAATTTCTAAACGATAAGGGCTTTTATGATTAAAATGCAACTTCTCGTATTTGATTGGATTAAATAACAAAGGATAAACAATGGATGATGCGTTAGAAAAAGTTGAATTACCAAAAAGTAGAGATGCTAAAGCGATAAAACTAAGCAAGAGAGCAGTAATATCTGCAATTGTTGTAGTCCTAATTTTAGTCATAGCATCTTATGTTTTAACCTTTATTCTCCCGCGTGGCGAGTATCAAAGAGATAGTGAAGGTAGTCTGATTGATGGAACTTACCAGGAAAATCCTGAATTAGATGGGATAACATGGTGGCAGTTTCTATTAGCTCCTGTAATGATACTATCCCCACTTGAAGATGGCGCATTGATGATTTATGTGATTATTGTCCTAATGCTAGTAATTGGCGCAATTTTCACAGTTTTAGATGAAAGCAAAATATTAATATATTTAATAGAATCTATGACTGCTAAATACAAGCACCGTAAATATATTTTAATTTTTGTTATATCATTCACATTTATGTTTTTAGGTAGCGCTGTTGGAATGTTTGAAGAGCTAATAGCGCTTGTCCCTGTTATTGTAATGTTATGCTATGCCATGGGTTGGGACGCATTAGTGGGTCTAGGAATATCAATACTATCTGCTAGTTGTGGATTTGCAGCAGGAGTAGTAAATCCATTCTCTGTAGGCGTAGCACAAACATTAGGTGGTATTCCATTGTTTTCTGGCATTGGTCCTCGGATCCTTACATTTGTATTAGCATATGTAATTGTTACTGGCTTTACGTACATATATGCAAAGCGTATTGACAAATGCCCATCATTATCTTCCGTGTATGAATTAGATTTAGTTAGAAAAAAAGAATTCGCATTTAATATTGATCGATTTGTGCATGATAAGAAAAAAGATATTGCTATACGCTGGTTTGCCTGGTGGATGATTTTTGTAGTAGTATGTTCTATTGTTTCAATATTTTACAGACCCCTAGCCGATGCTGTCATGTATATAACAGTAGCCGTCTATATAATTGGTGGGATTGGGGCTGCTATTCTTTGTGGTATAAGAGGAAAAAGATTATTTAAATTATTAGGGAAAGGATCCTTAGCTCTGGTTCCCGCTGTGTTAATGATTTTAGTAGCAGGTGGTGTTAGATATATTGTGACAGAAGGGGATATAATGGATTCAATTTTACATCTTATAATTGAATCGATAAGATCACAAAACCCTAACACAGCGCTCTTATTGATCTATGCTGTTGTGTTTGTTTTCGAAATATTTGTGCCAAGTGGCTCAGCAAAAGCATTGCTCATAATGCCGATAATTTTTGATATATGCGGAGTTGTTGGGGTGCATCCTCAGGTTGCTGTTTTAGCATTCACATTTGCTGATGGATTTAGTAACATGTTCTTGCCAACAAATGCTGGATTATTGTTGATATTAGGTCTAACCACAGTAGATTATCCGAAATGGATCAAATGGTCAGTTCTGATTCTTATTGCGCTATTAGCAATGACAGTTGGTGTTTTAATGTTAGCACAAAACGTAATATATGCTTAAGTTTATGGTTAAATGGTATATTAAGGACATTATATTATCTAGATATTAGAATATTAATGTTAAATATTAAATAGAAAATCATAACTGGCTATTTATTAACACGTGTTTATTGTTATAAATGCTCTTGAAAATTTAAAAACAATTTAGGTCATTGCGTTGAGAAATGTAACATCTAAAGTCAGGAGAGAGCCTCTCATAAAGTCTAGTTTTTTATAAATCAAAAAAGATGATTTTTAAAGCCCTAGATTTAATTTTATCATATAGGAGGAGCGCAAAATTGGACGCGCACGAAAAAAACAAATTAATAGATGATGAGTATGTAATGCAGACATTTACTACATTTCCTGTCACATTAGTGGCTGGTGACGGCTGTACTGTATGGGACTCTAATGGGAAGAAGTACGTAGATTTTTTAGCGGCAATAGCTGTTAACAGTTTAGGGCACAAGCATCCAGTTTTAGTTGATGCTGTTACTAAACAGCTAGATAAAATTGTGGCTACCTCGAATCATTATTATAACGAATATCGTGGGAAGCTTGCAAAAAAGCTAGTTGAAGGGACAAATCTGAAGCGCGTTTTTTTTGCGAACAGTGGTGCAGAAGCAAACGAATGCGCAATTAAACTAGCTCGCAAATATCACTATAACAAATTAAAATCCGAAAAATTTAAAATAATATCAGCCAAAAATTCATTTCACGGTAGGACAATAGGCACAGTGTCGCTTACTGGTCAGCCGAAATATAATGAATATTGCAAGCCGCTAGTCCCAGGATTTGGTGAATACGTTGAATATAATGATATAAAAGCCCTAAAAACTGCTCTAGACGATCCAAACGCAGGTGCGCTCATAATAGAACCAATTCTAGGGGAAGGAGGGATTATACCCGCTACAAAAGAATATATGGAACAATGCAGAAAATTAACATATGAGCGAGGGCAATTATTAATAATAGACGAAATTCAGACGGGTGGAGGACGCACTGGGGCTTTATGGGCATTTACAAAGTATGGAATAAAACCAGATATTGTAACAGCGGCAAAAGGAATTGGTGGAGGCTTGCCCATCGGCGTTTGCATGGCTACTGCTGAAGTAGCTAGTTGTTTTAAACCTGGAGATCATGGTACTACATTTGGTGGTTCACCATTAGTTTGTGCGGCGTCTTACGCAGTCATTAGCAAAATATTAGAACCTGGATTCATGGAGAGTGTTGTAGAAAAAGGAGAATATTTAAGGTGCGAGCTCAATAAAATCAAACATAAAGGTGTTGTCGAAGTACGAGGAAAAGGACTTATGCTCGGATTGCAAACAAACGAATATTTGAAAGCTCCTAACTTAGTTAAAGAGATGTTAAACAAAGGATTTCTTGTAAACTCTTGTGGGAATAACGTATTGAGATTTTTACCACCATTGATAATAGAAAAACATCATATTGATGATATGATAAGAGCATTACGCGAAATAATTGAAAAAGAATAATGATAAAAGGAGCAATTAAAGGATTGGAATGCCTAGCTTTTATGCTTATTTAAAAAATGCATCATACAGTGCATTTATTGATTTTGAATAATCAGCATCTTCGACGCCAACAATTACATTCATTTCTGATGATCCTTGATCAATCATTCTAATATTTATGTCAGCATTATAAAGAGCAGTGCAAATTTTAGCAGCTGTTCCTTTGCGATTAGCCATGCCATGCCCGACTATTGCTATTAAAGAAAGAGTCGTGCTTATATCAAACGTGTCTGGATTTACAGCTCCCTTTATATCATCATGGATCTTTTGTTTTAGTGATTCTGATAACTGATTAGAAACAACGATGCTCATGGCATCGATGCCTGTAGGAATATGTTCAAAGGACACACCATTTCTTTCTAATACAGACAATACCTTTCTGCCAAAACCAAGCTCACTGTTCATCATAGATTTTGTGAGAGTTATTACAGTATTGCTCTTTTTTCCAGCTATCCCAGTGATTACTGGACGATCAAACCCATCTACATTTTTCAAAATTTGTGTGCCTAGCGCAGTTGGATTAAAAGTGTTTTTTATAATTATAGGAATCCCAATATCATAAATTGGGAATATACTATCTGGATGCAAAACATTAGCGCCCATATATGATAATTCTCGCAATTCCTGATATGATAAAACCTCAATCCATTTTGGATTAGTAACTATATTTGGATCACATGCCATAAATCCATTCACGTCTGTCCAATTTTCATATAAAGTTGCATTGACGCCAGCAGCTATAATTGCGCCAGTGACATCTGACCCACCTCGTGAAAATGTTTTTATAGTCTTATCTGGCATGCGACCATAAAATCCTGGTATAATTGCACCACCTTTAATGTCCTTGAGCTCACTCACAAGGTCTCTAGTTAACTCACTATCAAAGCTTCCATCATATCTAAATTTGATTATGTCACCAGCGTCAATGAATGTGAAATTTAAAACTTTGGACATTATACGTGCAGATAGATATTCGCCTCTAGACGCAATATAATCTGAATTGTTTGATTCAATGAGCCCCGTTTCAATTTCTTCTATGTATGATCTGATATCAATGTCCAAATTGAGATCTCTTGCTAATATTTCAAAGCGGTCACATACTTCTTCTAAGGCAGCACCGGGCACGCCGTATGTTAATTTTTCTTTATATGCAGCATATAATAGATCTGTTATCTTGTTATCAGTTTTAAATCGTTTGCCTGGTGCAGACACAACAACTAATTTTCTAGTCTTATCAGAGTTTAATATATTTTTTATCTTAAGAATTGACTCTGCTGTGGCCATTGACGTCCCGCCAAACTTACATACTTTCATTATTACCTCCATACTACAATTCAATCTAATCATACTTATTTATAGTTAAGTACTAATGTTAAATTCAATCATTATTGTTTAATATTTAATTCGTCTGCATTCTAAATAATATCTCTTATTCTCAGGTTCACCAATTGAAAAGGATTTTTTCGGCAAATTCCCTTTAGTCGCGACATATTTAAATAATTCATCTTTAGGAAAAGAGGGCATTGATATTGCAATTCCTCCGCTTTTTATCATGACTTGCCTCAGATGAGTTTCATTATGGACATATTCTACTTTTAAATTAGGATTTTTAAGTAACATTTTCTCAATAAAAGTTTGAACAGCTGCTATAGCTTCGCTATGTGCTGAGGGAGCGTTGACATAAAAGTCTCCATTTGGTGTTAACAATTTTATCATACCACTGCCAGATAAAGATTGTTGCATTTCATTAATAAAACTAAAATCAGCCCCGAAAATAATTCTATGGATTGGATCGAAAACCATGCTGTCGTCATATATGTTTAGCATTTCCGCTAAAAAATATTTTGCAGGATGATTTTGCTTTTCTGTTTCAGACAATGATAATTTCAACTCGTCCCAAACAATTTTTGCGGCAGCCATGGAGTGGTTTCCATCACCTACTGCTAAAACTATACCTGCATTTATTCCGTACTTTTCAATCTGCACATCAACATTTGCTAGGTTTGATAATTTATCAGAGAGAATGTTAATATCGTTTAATTCATAGCCAGTTATATGCCCCCCGTTCATGTTTAAATCGAAGTCATATAACATTTTCATTTTATTGCGATTTTTAAATAAAGGTTCAATAATTTCTTTCTTTTCATCGTCTAACAATAGTAATGTGTGAGGTGTTTCAAATATTGCACGCTTTCGAATCTCTACTCTTATGGATAACCTATCAAGCATAGTATCCTCAGTAGCTCGAATTGGAAGTGCTATATTTCTCCAATCATATAAATCAAGATTAACGGCAACAACAATCCCTTTTCGAACGCCAGAGAGTGTTTGTCTTTCAACCAAAACGGCTTTATATGGTGATGAAAAAATATTCAAAGCATCATATGTTTTCATACTGTTGATAATAGAATTTATAGTTTGTGAATTGGACTGTTTCCCTAAATAAATTTCAGGAAAAACACATTTCAAAGTACTTGGCGATTCGCCGACAAATGTAGATAATTCGTGCCAATAATCTGGTTCTGCAGAAAACTGATCACACGCCACAGTTGCCCATTTTTGTAAATCTACATTACTAGGAATGAGCACTTGAGGGTCTGTAATAATTGACATTAAAAAAAATGACCTCCGTTATAAACCTTTAATAAAACTTAATTTCTGATCTTTTTGCTAACTGTTAAATTATAAGCTGCACTTAGTATATCTCTTAATCTATCTGGTGTTATATATTGTCTTAATACTCCTTCTTTTGCACAGGATATTACTCCTGTTTCCTCACTTAATATAATAGTTAGTATATTCGAATTTTCTGTTATCCCTATTCCTGCGCGATGCCTAGTCCCTAGGGACTTGTCAACAGTAACATTTTCAGTTAATGGCAAAAAACAACCAGCAGCTAAAATTCGATTCGCTTTTACTATGACAGCTCCATCATGGATTGGACCTTTTGTATTAAAAATGCTCTCTAATAAAGGGGCAGATATAATAGCACTCAACTTAGTACCAGTTTCTAGTATTAACGAAGAAATATTTGTACTTGTTATTACAATTAATGCGCCAGTTCTAAGTTTTGACAGGGTTTGACAGGCTTTTACTATTTCATCAACAGCAGCTCTTAATTCATCGTCAGTAATACCTTGTTCAACTGTATAACCTCTGTCGTTGGTTTTCTTAAATAAATTGAAAAAGGATGATCTAAGATCAGCTTGATAGATGACAATTAAAAAGACTATATATGAAAAAACAGCAAGAGTAACTACATGTCTTGCAAAGGGCACACTATACAATAAATCTAAGAAAATTATTGCTATATAAAGCACGTAAAGGGGTATAAGAAATATGAGTGGCTTAGGATTTTTTTTTCTAAAAAAATAAATAGATATAAACAGAAAAACAACTAATATCATTGCAACGTCTATTAAGTTTTGCCAGCCAAGCTCATAATTGCCCATTAGTCGCTCCATTTGATTAATCTATGATATATAATATTTTATAATTTTTTAGACAATATAGCAAATAAAAAATAATGATTCTAATTAGCATTACAAAATGACCATGCTAAATAAGTGATTATAGATGAAAGCATGTAAAAATAATTCAACAAAGAATATTTAAATTGAATTGTGCAATACTAAATATCAATATATGAATAAAGTAGTAATAACAGGCATGAATACAGCAGAATTACCTAAGTTGACATCTAGAGAAATAGAAGATATGCTAAAGAGGATGAAAAACGGTGAATACGAATTAAGAGAGACTTTTTTATTAGCAAATGTAAGATTGGTCTTAAGTATGGTTCAAAGATTTCCACAAGCAAATAGAATTGCTGATGATATTTTTCAGATTGGAATGCTAGGGTTAATAAAAGCAGCTGATAATTTTGATATAACAATGAATGTTAGATTTTCCACATATGCAGTACCAATGATTTTGGGTGAAATTAAGAGATTTATCCGAGAATGTTCTATCATGAAGATAGGTAGGAGTTTGAGGGATATTGCATATAAAGCAATGATAGCACGAGACAGAATAGAACGAGAGAAAGTAAAAGAAGCTGAGTTAGAAGAAATAGCAGAAGAAATTGATGTTTCATATAAAGATTTAGTTTTTGCACTTGATGCAATAGCTGAACCTATATCAATATATGAGCCAATGTATGGGGAAGATACTGATGGCATGCGAATAATAGATCAAATTGCTAATAAAAAAAAGGAGTTGGGTCATGATGATTTGATAGTACTGCGTGAACAATTAGGCGTGTTGCCCGAAAAAGAGCGGATGGTAATAATGCATCGCTATTATAACGGTTTAACGCAAACAGAAATAGCGGATGAATTTAACATCTCGCAAGCACAAGTAAGTAGATTGGAAAAAAGCGCCATAAATAAATTAAGGCCCGCCTTTTATAATCAAAATTAAAAAACGGGCTAAATGAGGTAAGCATGCGGTGATATAATTGTTAGAGACTGTGTTTTCCTTAAAATCCAAAATCCCTGTATATATCAGATGGGGGTGGAGGAGGTGGATTGTTATGATCATCATTATAATCAATTGGTGTTATAATAACTTCATGATCTAAGAAGTCATGTTGTTTTTGCATAAAGCGTTTTGCAACAATATAATGTGAGAAAATGAAACCACCTACAGTAGCTAAGACATAGAGTGAAGTCCCTATCAAAGCTAGGAGAACTCCAAAGGTACTTTTGCTTATTTGAATGAACCCAGAGAGAGCAAATACTAAGTTGATAATAAAGAACAATTTACTCAACATAGCATATGCAGATCCAATTTGGCCCAAATAAATAAACTCATCTTCTAGAACTAAAAAGGCCAAAAAGAGCAAAGCGCCATAAACTACGAAATTTATGAGTCCATCAAAGGCTTCCACAACGGGCGCAACAAAATACAATAGTCTTATCAGGCCCATTACTACTGACGCGAGGGCGAAAAACAGTCTGGTAAGGTTTTTGAAAGTTTTAATAGTGGATAATCTTATATTATTTCGTTTCAAGAACGAACTAACAGCGGCAATAATTATTTCAAATACTACAACATACACGATAATTGTTATTATCATTGATAAAATCCACAAAGCATTGAGAAATTCAGAAATTTCCAATAAATATGAGTAATCGCCGAGTTGGTCAAGTATTGATGGGAATTGTTCTTTAGTTATAGTTAACTCATGAATTGCAGATACAAAAATCGTAATTGCCAATATAACAATATAGATAATTGAACCTCCTGATGAGAGCCTCTTAAGATTAGATCTTAGTTTAGTCATTTTATATTCTCCGTTAAATATATTTGTAAAATGAGGGTAAATAAATAATTGTTTAGGAACTCAATATGGTAGATATGACACGATCAAAAGCGGTTTTTTCTGTCATGATGCCACTTTTAATATTGCTTTCGGCATCAATTAGAGCTAGCAGGTTTTTAGAGAGGACGGCAGAATTATAATTTTTGGCTAATTCCCTAGCTTTACATATAGCGTATTGCTTAACTGAAAAGATGTCTGCAAGTTTATCATCAGTTCTATCAGCGATTTTAACGTAATACATCCTGCGAAACTGATTAGTTAATGCAGCGAGAAGATAAATATATGAAACGCCAGCAGCGACAAATTTATCTAATATTTTCATTGCAGTTTGTTTATTTCCACTAGTAATAGCGCCTGTAAAATCGTATATTTGATTTTCCTCCGTGTCGGATACTAGATTTTCGATATCATCTAAAGTAACCTTATTTCCGTTACAATATGAAACCAATTTGCGCATTTCCAAGTCAATTTTAGCCATGCTCCCACCAGTGTAGGTGATTAATGTAGCAATTGCGTCTTGATCAATCCCGCCAATTCCATTGAATTTAGCAGTAATGATATTTCTTAGCTCAAATTGATCAGATTTTTTTGCATCAATCAATGTGAGCTTTTTCTTAACGTTCGATGGCAAACCAGAGGCATTATAAAAGACCAAATACTTATCAAAAACGGCGTCGATTGCCGCCTCAATGTAATCGGAATTTTTTTCTTTAGTCTTTGTTTTTTTCTTCGATTTTCCTTCGCTTTTGGGTGCAGCACCCGCCTTTTTAGAGGATTTTGGCTCAGTCACAGTTAGATTTTTTACAATAACTACATGTGGCCCAGGTAAAAACGAAGATGTTTCAACCGCGTTTAGTATGTCACTGAAATCAGTTGGCTCATCTAAAATGTTAAGATTAAAAGATCTATTTTCTTCAGAAATTAGATTAATGAAAAAACTCAATGCTAAATCACACCAGTATGGATCGTCACCATCAATCAAAAATGCTCTATCTTCAGAGGCTTTTATTGCGTCTATGTTAAGCATCGATGCTTTCATGCTATAATTATATAATATTTAAAATTTAAATGCAAGATATAAGAAATCATAAAACATATCAAATTCGAAATAATTACAATTAAGATATAATAAACAATAATAGTGCAATATTCGTAGCGCATGCTTAATTAAAAAAATGAATATATTAGTAAATTTTTTTAAATAATTACAAAATAACCTTAAAAACATTTGACTATAGAAAAATTATAATATATAATATTTATAGTTAGCTATTGCTAACTCTTAAAATGTTAATACGGCGACACAGTTGTAGATATAATTTTCCTTATGTGTGCTTACGACTGTGTCGCATATTAAAATTGCATATTAAGATCAAACAAATAGAGAAAATATTTTTTAAATTTAAAAATGCATTAACAGTATGAGAAATCAGTTTAGATAAATCATCTTCTACGTGACCATAGACAATTTTAAATTATACGCATGATATAAATTACATTTGTATCACGATTCTATTCTGAATAAACCTATTCAACACCTCTACATATTTGAAATATTATATTTTTTGCAGGCTCTAAATTCTGTATATACATGCATATTTCTGTATAACAAACGATGAAATATTTAAAAGAGTTGACACAAGAATTATAATTGCAAATGGTGCCTGATCTAAAAAAACTACCCTGGTGATTAAAATAGTGTGACTTTAGTAGCAAATGGTTTAGAGGCAAGAGACAAAGGGTGCATTTGATTTTGAGATAGAAAAAGGGAAAAGAATAACAAAATGTCCTACTGCAGACGCTTTAGACGGCATTTACAACAAAGCAAAACAAGAATATAGAGCAAAGTTTTATTGTGCAATAAAAAGGCATAACAATAATTCCATGCAAATTACAAATGAGGGCGGGAGCCGCACGAATAACTTAAAAAAAGATGTTAATAAATACACGAAAAAATATAAGGGAACTACACAGAGCAATTCAACAGTATAGAAAGAAGCGAAATGGCATTGAGGGCACGCCATCCATACTGTGGCGATAGTAAGGATAGACAAGATGTCAGTGTTTTGTCTTAAGAGCGATGTGCCTTCAAGGATAACATACATAATAACAGCAATCAATTTCCAGAATTTACATAAGGGAGCTAAGATTAAAGGCAAACTTCCTAATACAAAAAAAGAAATTAAAAAGGAAATAAGCAGAAAAAAGAGGCAGAGCTCTGTAAATTGTAAAAAAACGTTATAAATATCAATAATCAAGGAGAGAATCTTAGATTTTAAAATTAAAGTGTTAGATCAGCAGCAAAATTTTGAAGAAGGCTCAATTTTTAAAAATTGTTTAAAAGACTTTTGACGGCATAATTGTTAATAATTTGTTTGATTTTTAGATGTATAAATGTTAATATATATAATCAAGCACTTGATATGCACTCTAGACTTATCAACGCCGAGTTGATTATATGAAGGCACACATCTAAATATAAGGGCACGCAATCTAGTTATATTACATTTTTAAATTAGCGCCTATATTTTAAGTGATGAAACAAAACCTCTAAGGAAACAGGTATCTCTGAGATCCGCTAAAACGGCTAGAATCGATAGGTTTTTGAAGTGTGAATCAAAAGGATGCACTAGGTCAGATAATTCTGGTTGTTTTAGTGAGAACGAAATATCACCAAATCTATCGATTTTGTTAGGGAAAATTCAGGGTCTTATAATCAACAAATCGCAATTTGCCTCTATAGTTAAATGGATATAACAGTCCCCTCCTAAGGGACAATTACAGGTTCGATTCCTGTTAGGGGTGCCACTTGACGCTAAAAACTGCGGCTTCATTCTATATTTATGGACATTTTCCAATTTCAAATCGCAATAAACCCAGATACTGATTATTACCAAAATCCCCAAATGTTTAATGTGTATTTATCAAATTTTATTAAAATCAACACTAACTAAAAAATAAAGAAATCTTTTGGCATTACTGAACATAGCGCACAAGTAAAAATATTTTAGAGGATTTTAAGTCTTAAAAAATACTTTAAAAAGAACTGACAAGCAATAGCTCCCAAAGATTCACATTGATTGCATCGAGTCTTTCCTTGATAATAGACTTAAAATCAAATCACACCATCATCATTGTAAACATTCATTTTGATAATATAACAGATCATTGTAGATAAAAATATTGGGTTTTGTATTTCAATAAAACGTTGTGACAATCAAAGTAATTTCTACTAATGTACCAATTTTTATGATAACGCGAAGTGTGAGCAAATGTTGTAAAAACAGAAAACGAAATTCTCTTATTTTGGAATGATACAATATAAATCAGATGTAGTCAAACGAAAAAGGTGTTTCTCAATTTTTCTATTTTTCTCACATACTAGGCGCGGTCGCTACCTGGCAAATCTCAACGTATAAACAGGTACAAATTGATTCATTCTCGATGATGTTCAAAGCCTTTCAAATGGAAGAAATATATTTTTTAAATCCTGAATTTATAGTAGCAAAGCAGAATAATCGTCGCCGCGCGTCGAGCACAAGAAGGATTACCACGATACTTATAATAAAAACCGCCCGTCAAGCGATCTCACGATACGTTTCACTTTGAAGACTTAAACGTCCCGCCGCAAACGATTATAACTAGGCGGTGGTCATAAAGCAAATCCTACTTTGAGCAAGCTATTGCCGCTCTAGGCTACAGCGGATGCATACAGTGCTCGCGCTTCTGAGCTGGAGGCTGTTTGTAACAAACAGCCTAGAATACAATTTTTTATTCAATCAATATTTTTTTAGGTGTTCTATTAAGATATACTGTCCAATATTTAAATCCACATGCTCGAGCAATAGCACAGGCCTTATAATACCCATCCCCTATTCGATTTAAAGTATGTGCATCTGAACCAAATGTGATATTTTCACCACCTAATTCTCTATACCTTTCGATGATTTGAGGTTCTGGAAGGGTGTTAAATGGCAATGTTTTCACATTGGTGTTAAGCTCTATAGTTTTATTTAATTGGATAATAGTTTTTAGAATTTGATCGATTAAATCTCTTGTGTCATCAAATAACAAATACTTTTCTTTATAGGTTACATATCTAGAAATATATCCAATATGACCCACTACATCGTATTTGTATTGAGCTTTTATACTACAAAGAATAGCATTTAAATAATCAATAAAAAGGTGCTTTTTTTCTGCAGGTTGTTGATTAGGCAAAAAGTGATATAAATCAATGTCGTTTAGTGTGTGTACAGAATTAATTACAACATCGATTGGGAATGAGGATATTTTGTTTTCGTATAAATTTTCAGATTTATTAGAGTACCCAACTTCTACTCCAAAAGCCAATTCTAGGCCAGCATTTTTTACTACAGCTTTGAAATCCTTAAAATATGAATCCATGTCTAATTGTCTCTCTGTAGCAGTACTGCAAAAAAGGTAATCCAAATCTAAATGATCAGTAATTGCTAAATAGGAACAACCGATTTTTTTAGCTTGCTCGACCATATCAAAGATATTTTCATGGCCATCATGAGAGTGTAGAGAATGTGTATGTGTATCTATCATGAGATAATTCCTGGTTTTTGTTGAATAGTTTAATTTCAAACTACATTTCTTCTGGAGTACCAATGCCTAGTAATCTTAAACCCTCTTTAAGTATAATATGTGTAGCATATGTAACAGCCACCCGCGCGCGTTTGCACTCTGATGGTGCATTTAAAACGCGATTTTCCAAATAGAATTTATTAAAGCCTTTAGCTACATCAATAAGATATCTAGTTAAAATACTAGGCTCATATTTATCAATCACGTCGTTTAGAATGTCGGAGAATTTTTCAAATAATGATATTAAAAATGCGGATTCCTTATTATCAATTCCCTTCAACTCATCAATGGTCAATTCATTATTAAAATATGTATCAAGATCAACATCAAGGTTTTTCAAAACACTTATTGCCCTCACGTTTGTGTACTGTACATAAGGTCCAGTCTCACCATCAAACGAAAGAATCTTGTCATATGAAAAAACTATGTCTTTTATCCTACTATTACTAAGTGTGAAAAAAGTGACAGCACCTATTCCAATCTTTTCTGCGATCAGTTTCTTGTTTTTAAGCTTAGAACTTTTTTCCTTTAATATAGATAGACTTTTATCAACAGCCTTAACTAGAACATCTTTTAACAATATGACATTACCTTTTCGTGTGGCCATTGCTCCATCTTCTACTGAGACCATTCCGAACTGGACATGAACCATGTCTTGAGCCCATTCTTTCTTGGCAAGTTCTAAGACCTTAAAAATTTGTTGAAAATGCAGATTTTGCTGATATGCCACGACGTATAAGCATTTATGAAAATTGTATTTTTTCTTTCTATAATAGGCCGCCGCCAGATCACGTGTGGCATATAATGTAGCCCCGTCGGATCGAATCAGTATGCAAGGCGGCATATTATAATCAGATAAATTTACAACGGTGGCTCCGTCTGATATTTCAGTTAAATTAAGCTTTTTGAGCTCATCTAAGACGGGTTGCATTTTGTCATTAAAAAAAGCTTCACCGTTATAACTATCAAAATTAATATCCAGCTTTTTATATATTTTTTTCACTTCCGACAATGTAATTCTTTTGAAAATAGTGTATAATTCTAGAGCATGTTGATCTCCATCTTCGAGTTTTTTGAATGCAGCACGAGCTTGTTCTATTAGCTCTGGCCGCGATTCAGCTTCTTCATGGAACCTGACATATATTTTAGAAAGAAACGATATTTGCTCTTTTTTAAGAGTTTGCATATCCCCCCATAAATCAAATGCGACTATTAGTTTGCCAAATTGAGTCCCCCAATCGCCCAAATGGTTTATCCCAATTGTTTTATAGCCTAGCTTTGTATATATCTTGCAAAGTGCACCACCTATAATTGTAGAGCTTAAATGTCCAATGTGAAGAGGTTTAGCTATATTAATTGAGCTGTAATCAATACAGATTGTCTTATTAGCTCCACTTAATGAATTGCCAAAGTCAGATTTTTTTTCTAACAATTCTTTTAATACAAAACTTGCAGATTTGATAGGATCAAATTTAAAATTTACATAACCATTGAGTGGAGTTACACTAAGAAATTTGTCAGGAAATTTGGCTGTGATAGAATTGGCTAAATCATTGGCAATCATGATAGGTGACATTTTTAGAGATTTTGCGAGCTTAAAGCAAGGTAGTGCAAAATCTCCTAAATCAGGAGATGGCGGTGGTATTAATAAAGCTATAATGTCAGTGGGATTGATCGATTCAATTGAAATGCATGAGGCTATGATATTTTTTTTAATGTTAGTAATTGACATAAAATCCTTCGACAGGGGTGATATTAATAATTATAGTATAAAAAAGCAGATTTACAAATTAATTATACAGTATAAAAGGAATCATATTTTGAAATGCTACAATTGTGGACTTTAAACAAAGCATAAGGGTCCTCTGCTTCTTTGGACGGTTCGGTGCATGTTATTAATGTTTGAATTCCTGAAATGGATGATAGTAATGCTCTACGTCTAAATTCGTCCAATTCAGATAAAACATCATCTAATATCAAAATTGGTGTTTCCTGTGTACGTTTCTTAAAAAGTTCAATCTCAGCTAATTTCATTGATAAAACAGCAGAACGTTGTTGCCCTTGAGATCCAAATCTCCTCAAATCCGTAGAATTTGCAGAAATTTTTAAATCATCTCTATGTGGCCCTACATTAGTATATTCTGTATGTATATCACGAGCAAAAGAATTAGATAAAGCCTCACCAAAGCTCTTTTCCAAGTTATCAAAAGACAGATCACATGTCTCATAGCTTATGTCAAGATCTTCTTTATTTCCAGTTAGTATGTTATGTTTTTCCTTTGAAACGAGTGCTAATTTTTTTATAAATTTTGCACGCTCTTTTATTATAATAGAAGCCTCATGGGAGAGCCCTGGGTCGGTTAACTGTAACAAGTCCTTAATATTATCTGAGGCATTATATTTTTTTAATATATTGTTTCGTTGAACTAATAACTTATTATAATTTTGCAATGCATAAAAATATGGTCTGCTCTGTTGAGAAAGGCTTATGTTTAAAAATCTTCGTCTATCACTAGGCGCACCGCTAATTAATGCTAATTCGCTAGGTGAAAAGAAAACTACGTTAAGAACTCCCATCAATTCCCCGATTCGTTTGATTGGCAAATCGTCTATTGATACATGTTTTGTTCCAGCCGAATCGATAACTATGTCAATGATGTGTGATGAAAATTTTTTTTGAATTTTTAAAGTTATTTGGGCACCATTTTTTGAATTCCAGTTTATGAGTTCCTTGTCTTTTGTGTGTCTAGATGATCTGCCTATTGAAGCAAAAAGCACTCCATCAACAATATTAGTTTTACCACTTGCATTTTCGCCAACAACCATATTAACACCACTCTCAAATTCGACATGAGCAGAAGCATAATTTAAAAAGTTCGATAAGGCAACTCGTACGATTTCCATTTATATACCTAACATATATGGAGTTACTTGGTAAACATAATAATTGAGCCAATTGTTAAAGATGAGATTTCCTGTACTATTCCACTTCATATTTATCCTGCTTAGATCACCTTTAATGAAATAGTTAACTGGTGGATTTATACTGACACCCTTAGCCTGGTCTCTTAAATATTCGGATTTTAAAGTTTCTCTATCATATTCAGTGTGCCCAAACAAGAAGAACATACTATTATCTATTGTCTTTGCTATGCTAATACCACATTGTGTTCCACTAGCTAGAATTGCGATATCCTTTGTGTTTCTAAGTGCTGTAGTATCAATTGTTGTGTACCTTGAATGCGGGATGTAGAAAGCATCATCTAAACCCTTAAGAAGCGGATCATGGGCGTTTGAGGCAGTGTTTTTAAATACACCAAAAAGTTTTCTTGGTAATTGTACTTTTTGTATATTATAAAAATGGTATAATGCAGCTTGTGCACCCCAACATATATAGATAGTGCTTGTGACCATATCCCTTGCATAATTGAGTATTTCAGTTAATTCATTCCAATAATCAACATCCTCAAAAGGCATGGTCTCAACTGGTGCTCCAGTTACTATCAATCCATCAAACTTATGTGTTTTAATATCATTAAAAGTCCTATAAAACTTTTCCATGTGTTCAGCGGATGTGTTTTTGGTTTGATAAGTCGCTGTTTGAATGAGTGTGATATTCACTTGGAGCGGAGAGTTTGCAAGCAGACGAATAAGTTGAGTTTCAGTTTCGATTTTTGTAGGCATTAGGTTTAGAATTGCAATTTCGATAGGCCGTATATCTTGAGTTTCTGCACGTTTAGCAGACATAATAAATACGTTTTCCTTCTCTAGAATTGTGTATGCAGGCAATGCCTCTGGTATTACAATTGGCATTAATTGGGTTCTCCTTATGTGCGATTTGCTATTTATCAAGATTTCTTGAATATGCCTCTTTGATTGCTCTTTCTGCTACTCTTTTAGTCTCTCTTTCTGCAATGACATGTCTCTTGTCAGAAACATCCTTGCCTTTTGCAAGACCTACTTCTACTTTTAATAATGACCCCTTAAAATAAATTTTGGTGACAACGAGCGTGTACCCTTTTTCAGCCACTTTATGACGTAATTTGTTAATTTCAGATTTATGCATGAGAAGTTTTCTAGTTCGCGTTGGATTTGGATTAAAAACCCCACCATTTTTATATGGAGAAATATGTGCGTTCAATAATAAAAGCTCACCATTTTTTATGACAGCGTAACTGTCTTTTAAATTAACATTGCCTAATCGTATGCTTTTTACTTCGCTCCCTTGTAATTGGATTCCCGCTTCAAAAGTGTCTTCTATAAAGTACTCAAAAAAAGCACGTTTGTTTTTTGTTATTATTTTAATCATTGTTACCTTTAAATATCGAGCGCCAAATAGGAATACATAATTACAAAAACGGCTAAACAAATGTTGTAGCCGTTTCAAATAGTTTAATTCTGCGAGAACATCAATACTGATGTTTAAATGCCTAAACTCGTTTTGTATCGCGCAAAAGGACTACGTCGGAATTTGGCCCTTTAATATAGATAAAACAAAAAATGCAATAGAACTTACTAAAATACATAATGCGAGGACCATAGTCCATCTCTTAAATTTTGACTCAAGAGATTTGGCTTTATTTTTTCCAAAGAATGATTCAGCAGCCCCTGTAATTGCCCCAAGATTGGCGTTGCTCCCCTCTTGTAGTGCTACGACTATTATCATAGTTATTGAAAAGATTCCCATCAATATCATCATAGTTATTTGGAATCCTTGGATTATTTCATAAGGCATGGTAGTTACTCCATTAAAATAGTGCAATAATTATATCATCAAATTTTTATATAAGCAAGCAAAAAAACCATCACATTCATACAATCATAGGGAAAATGATCGAAAAATGTTGTCATTAAAAAAAATAGTATATAAAATGCACTGTGGGTTCAAATTATAAATTGAATTAGGACAGAATATGAAATCCTACTATCAAAATTGCATTAGGTTAAATATTAGTTGTTTTATAATGATTATTTAGAAGTTTTTTTCTTTTTCTTTGTATCAAAAGCGGCTAAATATCTATGTATATTTTCCTTGATAATAATTTCCGCGGACTTTGCATCCATTACTTCCAAAATTGATGTGTTTTTATGCTCTAATTGTTTATAAACATTGAAAAAATGAGTGATTTCGTTCATTATATGCGGAGGCAATTCTTGAATATCTTTATATCCATTCCAAAGAGGTTCCGTTATAGGAATAGCAATTATTTTATGATCTAACTCTCCACCATCTGACATACTGATAACGCCGATTGGATAACATCTTACTAATGCCATAGGAACAATGGGTTCACTACATAACACCAATACATCTAGAGGGTCATGATCATCTGAAAGAGTCAGAGGGATGAAACCATAATTAGCAGGATAATGAGTTGATGTATACAATACACGATCCAGGATAAGCGCGCCCGTGGCTTTATCCATCTCATATTTATTTTTGCTACCTTTTGAAATTTCGATTACAGCTAAAAAATCACGATTAGTTATTCTTTCTGAATCAACATCATGCCACAAATTCATTAAACACTCCAAAAAAGTTTATGTTGCCCCGCATTAATTGAAAAAGCAGCAAAACAATTAATTATAAAATATAGTAATATATTAACATAACAAGCTATTAATTTCAACATTATGAAGATTATATTTGTAAACATGCGTGAAATTAGTGAATTATGACAGTATGATTTTTGGCATAAATGAATTCATCTTAAAAACTATCAATAAAATGCATGTTTTATGTGGAAAATGCGGTTCATAACCGAGAGTCAAATAAGTTAAAAAATGAGAAAGACTGGCTGTGTAACTAAGAAAAATTTCGTTATGGTGATGAACAGTTATGGGGATAGCTAATAATTGTTATTATAATGGACACACTCTAGATTTAAGACAATTAAGGATCTTGAAAGCAGTAAACTTACTTATTTAGAGAGTCAATATTCAAAAGGATTTTTGATCTTTTAATAGGAGAAGGAGTATAATATTTGAGAAGTTTGTACTAAGCCCTATAATTCTAGCTTTTTATAATCTAAAAATCGAGTTTTTTAGTTTTTATTTTGACAGAGAAATTCTAATTTTTGTGACTTAAAAAAATTTGCAAGAAATGATTTTTTCTTCTTTTCAATGCGATATTGTAATTTACCCCAAAAGCAATCGATTTAATCAAGGGTTACTGTCTTTAATTTTCACACGAGCTTAGTAGAAAAAATGCAAAAAAACAGGCTTTAATAGGGGAAGCAAACAATAGGCAATAGCGAAGTAGTTTTTCATTAGTAACCCAAGAGCTTATGATGAAATGATTTGACTTAACTAAAAATCTCATATATGCAATGGATATATTTGACAATTTTGCTAGTAATAAGTATAATTTTAAAGAATTTAGATAGATTAAATATAATTAGGGTGATTTGAAACAACAACATGACACCGCTATTAAACGAAACACACAAGGAGGTTTATCTAGATGGGAAAGAAAATTACTATAGATGGCAATAACGCTGCGTCTTATGTCGCATATGCGTTTAGCGAAGTTGCTGCTATATACCCAATAACACCATCATCACCAATGGCAGAGTATGCTGATGAATGGGCAGCAAAAGGTGTAAAGAATATGTTTGGCCAACCACTGAGATTGGCCGAGATGCAATCTGAAGCAGGAGCTGCTGGTGCAGTACATGGTTCATTATCTGCTGGCGCCTTAACTACGACATATACAGCAAGTCAAGGCTTATTACTTATGATTCCTAACATGTATAAAATAGCTGGTGAATTATTACCATGTGTTTTTCATGTTTCAGCAAGAGCGTTAGCCGCACATGCGCTTAATATATTTGGCGATCATGCTGATGTCATGGCGTGTAGACAAACTGGATTTGCTATGCTTGCATCAAATTCTGTTCAAGAAGCGATGGATCTAGCTCTTGTGTCACACCTTGCCACATTAAAATCAAAAGTCCCATTTATACATTTCTTTGATGGATTTAGAACTAGTCATGAAGTGAGCAAAATTGATGCGATTGACTATCAAGATATGCTTGCTCTAGTTGACATGGCAGACATCGAGGATTTTAGGAAACGCGCACTTAATCCAGAGCATCCAGTGCAAAGAGGGACTGCTCAAAATGGTGACATTTATTTCCAGAACAGAGAAGCTTGCAATATATATTATCAAAATGTGCCAGCGATTGTTTCTGACTGTATGAAAAAAGTGTCTGAGCTAACAGGCAGAAATTACAAAATCTTTGATTACGTAGGCGCTAAAAACGCCGACAAGGTCATAGTGATCATGGGTTCTGGTGCAGAAGCTGTAGAAGAGACAGTAGCTTACCTCAACGCGCGTGGCGAAAAAACGGGTGTTCTGAAAGTCAGATTGTTCCGTCCGTTTGCAGCAGATTTATTTGTCAAGGCTATTCCTAAAACAGTAAAACACATAACCGTTTTAGATAGGACTAAGGAACCTGGCGCGTTAGGCGAACCTTTATATTTAGATGTTGTAGCCGCATATGCTGCAACTGGCAAAAAGGTTAAAATTTTAGGTGGTAGATACGGATTGGGTTCTAAGGAATTTACACCATCAATGGTAAATTCAGTGTTTGACAATATGACAGGAGAAGCGAAAAACGGATTTACAGTAGGAATTGTGGATGACGTTGCTAATACATCACTAGAGGTTAAAAAATTCATAAATGCTGTGCCTGAGGGCACAATACGCTGTAAGTTTTATGGGCTTGGGTCAGATGGTACTGTCGGTGCTAACAAAAACAGTATTAAAATAATTGGAGATCACACTGATAAATTTGTACAAGGTTATTTTGTCTATGATAGCAAAAAATCTGGTGGAATAACGATTTCTCACTTACGCTTTGGGAACACCCCAATAAAAAGCTCTTATCTCATAGATCAAGCTGATTTTGTGGCATGCCATACGCCAAGCTATTTATTGAGATATGACATGTTGTCTGATTTAAAAGAAGGTGGCGTATTCTTATTAAATAGTGTTTGGACTCCCGATGAAATGGGTGATCAATTGCCAGCTTTAGTAAAAAATCAAATAGCTCAAAAGAAAATTCGTTTTTATACAATAAATGCAAATGCAGTTGCGGCTGGGATCGGCCTCGGTGGTAGAATTAACGCAATTATGCAAGCAGCTTTTTTCAAACTTGCTGATATTATGCCTTATGAAGATGCTGAAAAATACATGAAAGAGGCTGTTAAGAAAACGTACGGAAAGAAAGGCGACGCTGTAGTCAACATGAACTATGCGGCGATTGATAAAGCTACTTCTGAGCTCTTTGAAGTTGTATATCCTGATTCATGGGCCGACACGGCTGATGGAGCCTCTATGATTGTTCCAGCTGATGACGAATATTTTAAAACAGTTATTAATCCTATTCTAAAGCAAGAGGGCGATAAATTACCAGTATCTGCTTTTAATGCGGATGGTACAGTTCCAGTCGGGACGACTAAATTTGAAAAACGCGGCATTGCAATGAACGCGCCAAAATGGATCAAAGAAAATTGCATACAATGCAATCAATGTTCATTTGTTTGCCCTCATGCCGTTATACGTCCTGTTCTAGCAACAGAAGATCAATTAGCTGACGCTCCTGATGCATTTGAGACAAAAGATGCTACAGGATTTAAGGGATATAAATTCAGAATGCAAGTTAGCCCATATGATTGCACAGGTTGCGGGAGTTGTGTCAATGTGTGCCCTTCTAAGGTTAAATCATTAGAATTAAGGCCAATTGCGGAGATGATTTTAGCAGAATCCGCTAATGCAGAATTTGCATCAAAAATGCCTGAGACAGATAAAATATATAAAGATGATTCAGTGAAAGGCTCGCAATTTAAGAAACCATTATTCGAATTTAGCGGGGCATGCGCTGGTTGTGGTGAAACTCCATATGTTAAATTGGTAACGCAGCTTTTCGGAGATAGGATGATTGTTGCTAACGCAACAGGATGCTCAAGTATTTATGGTGGATCAGCACCAACTTGTCCGTATACTACTAATGATGTAGGTAAAGGTCCTGCTTGGGCAAATTCCTTGTTCGAGGATAATGCAGAATTCGGATATGGCATGCAATTAGCTTATAAGCAAAGACGCGTTGCTTTAGCAGAAAAAATTGAAAAACTAAAATCAAAATTTCAAGAAGAGAGTGAGGAAGCAATAGCTTGTTCAGACTGGCTCAACAATTTTGATTCGGCGGATGGTAGCCAGCTTGCTTCAGCAAAGCTTTTAACCATTATAGAATCTAGACTAAACAACGTTGAATCAAATATTGATTTAGAAAAATCCATATATCAAGATAAAGATTGTCTCATTAAAAAATCAATTTGGATATTTGGTGGTGATGGCTGGGCATACGATATAGGTTACGGTGGTTTAGATCATGTCCTCGCAATGGGAGAGGATGTTAATGTGCTTGTGTTGGATACAGAAGTTTATTCTAACACAGGAGGGCAAGCAAGCAAATCTACTCCTACAGCATCAATAGCTAAATTTGCAGCTAGTGGAAAGCGTTTAAAGAAAAAAGATTTAGGCATGATGGCAATGAGTTATGGATATGTCTATGTAGCCCAAGTCAGCATGGGAGCTAACATGAATCAGTTGCTAAAGGCAATCAAAGAGGCTGAGGCCTATAAGGGACCATCACTGATTATTGCATATGCAACATGTATTAATCATGGTGTAAATATGACATATGCCATGACAGAGATGAAGAAGGCTGTTGAATGTGGTTATTGGAATTTATATAGATACAATCCACAATTGGTAGAGGGAGGTAAAAACCCATTTATCCTTGATAGTAAAGATCCTGTAGGTGACTATAAACAGTTCTTGACAGGCGAAGTTAGATATGCGAGTCTTAAGAAACAATATCCTGAGATAGCTGAAGCCTTGTTTGACAAGAATCAAGAGGATGCAAAAGAAAGACTTCAAGCATATAAGCATCTTGCTGGTAAGGCCTAGCATTCATAAAACACGCATGGTATTCTAAGCAAAGCAAAAAGTCGATCATTCAATAATGAGTGATCGACTTTTATTTGTTGCATGAAAAAATTTGGCTAATCTATCACAAAACGACACAATGTACACTCCTGCCAACAAACAGTCGAACAATTACCCCTGTGGATAAACAATTTCAAGCGAATCGTTTGACTGTTGATTCCTCAGATTGCGATTGCAACTGAATCCTATTAGTATAGGCAGTAGGTGACCCATGCTACCCGCGCCGCAATCTCTGATCTGCTCGGTCACGAATTCGATGTAATCAACCGATGGACCTCTTACAAGTCGCGTCCAAGACCAGATATCTCAGTGCGGTAGAAGATGACAGTGAAGCCCAGCTTGCCGCATCGGAATCCATACCTCACCCCAGCTGCTTCGCACTCATTCGCTATCAACCTTAGCCCCGTTCCAAAGCTCTCAATGTCTTTTGAATAGTATAGGATTTGTGCAAGAAGCGGATTTCGATGCACTGGCTTTTCAGAACTCTTGATGAAATCCTCTGGAGTCAAGCCTTCAGGAAACCTGCCTGGATTGTATATCTCGATGCGGTTACTGTAAACTGCTACTTCGTTAATTTGAGGGATGCTCGCATCTCTGTGTGCATAACTGTTCAAAAGAGCCTCGCGAACGGCACATATCGGGACCTCGGGAATCTCTGTGCGCTCTGGAGATCCATCCCGTACGACGCGCCATCGGATATTTTGCTGGACATACCTCTCTCCGATATCTACAAGCTGCCCAATCGTGCCACGTGCCCTATCGATATCGATAAATGTATGCTTGACGTCGGTCGCAAACACGGCCATCTGGATTTCAAACGGGGCATTTTTGCCGAACATGGCCACAGCCGTGTTGTTTGGCTCATCACCGTCCATCAAGTCAAGGCGTCTCAGGATATCATCGCGATTCGTGAATTTATATTTGAGCCTGCCGCCGTCGTTTGCTTTCTTTATGTATGAGCGAAGGAAGTTGGTGTTGATGTCCTCAGCCGTCCTCCCCGATGGTGATGAGTCCCAAGGCGATACCAAACACCGCTTTTTTTTAAAGTAACTTTCCAATTCTGTAGGGGATAGCTGCTTGCACTCGTCAGCTACGCGAAAGTAGGCTTTGCCATAAGCAAAATATGGCAAGTTGTTGCCCTCGAACTGTACCCGAATGCAGTCCTTGCAGTCAATGTTGACCATCTCAACCGTCGGATATATCTGTGGTTTGATGTTCTCAGTCAGAGCACGACTGACGTTCCGAAGCGTCGAGCCCGACACCGTTTGTCCGACCACCACGCCATCGTTCTTGATGCCAAAATAAAGTTCACCACGCTGGTGCTTGTTCAAAATGGCAACGACATCGGTCACGGCGTCTTTGGTCTCCGCCGTTGTCTTCTTGAATTCAAGAATCTCGGATTCTTGTCCGAATATCAAGTGGTTGTCCTCCTGTGCATTATTCTATACCTTCTCAATGTGACACTCACATAATCGTCGCTTGCGATGATTATGTGGTCATCGAGTGGGATTCCCATAAGTTCCCCAGCTTTTTTGATGCGTTCGTCACTTCTCTGTCCTTTCTCTGATATCGAGCGTTCTACTCGGAGGGTTGTGCGCGATGATGATGGACGCAGCACACGGCACACAACCACCCGTCCGATGCGCCTAAAACTCCTTGTAATCAAGTCGTTCTGCTTAAAATAAAAAACCATCTATCGCTACAATTTCTTGTATCAATGAGATGGTAGTTACTTTGGTGCGCCTCCAGGGACTCGAACCCTGGACCCACTGATTAAGAGTCAGTTGCTCTACCAACTGAGCTAGAGGCGCAAGGATCAAAACATTTTTTGAACCATGAACAATATGTTATCACAACAATATATTAAAAAGCAAATAAAAAAGTCTCAAACTTTAAGAAAATAGAATTTAACAGGTCCAAAACATTGCAAAGACTGCGCATGTTTTAGGAGAACAAACACACAACATATTAAGTTGTGGTATAAAAGTTAATCAAAAAAGCACTAATTATAATGAATTGCCTAAAAGCGACAGAAGATTATATAAATATTTTAAATTTTATTGAAAATCAGTGTTATTTTGTTTGACACAGTATTTATTTATTTGTTAAAATAGTCAAGCACGTTTTGAGAGTGTTATTTTTTAAGCGTGAAATTCAGAATATTGCGTTGATATTAAAACTGGTTTACTAGTTTTCGGCGTTAATTCAGGAATACTATCAAGATCCAAGTTTTACGGCGGTTACGCCGTTTATTAAAAGGGACTCGCGACACACGCGGGTGAGTGGTAAAGCAAAATAGATCAAATCAGACAATTTTGTCTTTAAAAAGCTTAAAAACATCTCAATTCTTAATAAAAATGCATCGTTTTTGAAATAGATCATGATAATTTCTTAAGCATAAACGATGAGTTTAAACGTTTTGAGTCAAAGTAAACTGCCTGGAGGTTGAATATCAATGGCAAGTCAGAAAATTAGGATAAAGTTAAAAGCATACGATCATTATTTGATCGACGCATCTTGTGAGAAGATTGTCGATGCGGCAACTCGATCAGGCGCGAGCATTTCTGGTCCTATTCCGTTACCTACTGAGAGGGAGGTAATTACAATATTAAGGTCTCCATTCAAACATAAGGACAGTCGTGAGCAATTTGAAATGAGAACTCACAAACGCTTAGTTGACATATATAATTGTTCAACTAAGACTGTTGAATCTTTAATGAAACTCGATTTGCCAGCAGGCGTTGATATTCAAATCAAGTTATAAAGGGGAGCGAGGAGCAATGATGGAAAAAGCTATACTAGGTAAGAAATTAGGAATGAGCCAGATTTTCACAACTGACGGTACTGTAATACCAGTATCTATTGTTGAAGCTGGTCCATGCCCTGTTGTTCAATTAAAGTCAATCGAAAAAGATGGCTATTCAGCTGTTAAGATTGCGTATAAAAAAGTAACATCTCAAAAGAAACTCACCAATCCAGACAATGGTCAATTTAAGAAGGCTGGCATAGTAGCGCATAAGTTATTAAAAGAGTTTAGACTATCAAATTGTGAGAGCTATAAAGTAGGTGATGTCATTAGTTGTGAAATATTCAAAAAAGGTGACAAAGTTGATGTAACCGGCAAAACAAAAGGGCGCGGATTTAGCGGCACAATTAAAAGATGGAACACGCATTGTGGGCCCAAAGCACACGGATCTGGTTATCATCGTGGTGTTGGTTCTTTAGGTGCTAACAGCACCCCAAGCAGAGTTTTTAAGAATAAAAAGATGCCTGGACAATATGGTAATGAACAAGTAACAATTCAGAATCTTGAAATAGTAAAAATTGATGCAAATCGCAATCTCATTTTTATAGCAGGTGGTATTCCAGGACCAAATGGCTGTACCGTCGCAGTAAAGCAAACAGTCAAGCGAGTAAAGAAGGGGTCCAAATGGTTTAAAGAACCAAAGACAACTGCAGCCGCTGGAAAGAAATAATTAAGGAGGCCGCGAAATGATAAAAGTAGATGTATTAAATACAAAAGCTGAAAAAGTTAATGAAATAGAACTCCCAGAAGACATTTTTGGATTAGAGTATAATGGTCCACTTGTTCATCAAGTAGTAGTAGCTCAACTTGCTAACAAAAGGCAAGGAACAAAGAGTACACTAACTAGGACTGAAGTTAGAGGCGGTGGAGCAAAACCGTGGAGACAAAAAGGTACAGGTAGAGCTAGACAGGGTAGCATAAGGGCTCCACAATGGATAAAAGGTGGCGTTGTATTTGCACCAAAACCAAGAGATTTTACTAAGAAAATCAATAAAAGAATGAAGACGATAGCACTGTTTATAGCATTGAGCAAGAAACTTAGTGATGGAGATATAATCGTTTTAAAGTCTTTTGAAATCGAACAACCCAAGACAAAACAGATAGTTAATATTCTGAACAAATTGGGACTTGAAAAGAAAATTCAACTGTATTTAGATGGAGTTGGTGAGGATATAAAGAGAGCATCAAGCAATTTACAAGAATTCAACGCTTTTGATATTCAATTAATCAATGTCTATGACATAGTACGCGCTGGCAAGTGCGTGTTCACAGAAGACGCCATCAACAGATTGTTGGAGGTGTATGCATAATGAATTTAGTTGAAAATTTATATGACATTATTGAAAAACCGATTTTAACTGAGAAGTGTTATAGTCAGTTTCAATCAAAGCGCTATGCTTTCAGAGTAGTTAAAAATGCTACTAAGAACCAAATAAAAATAGCTGTAGAGACTATATTTGGTGTGGAAGTAGCTAAAGTAAATACTCTTAGAGTAACAGGGAAAATAAAGCGACGTGGCAAATACGAAGGACGCACAACATCTTACAAGAAAGCATACGTAACGCTTACTGATAATAGCAAAGCTATCGAATTTTTCGAAAGCTTGTCATAGGAGGATAAGATGGCAATTATACGGTACAAACCAACATCGCCTGCTAGACGCAATATGAGTGTATTAGATTATTCTGAAATAACCTCAGACAAACCCGAGAGGAGTTTGTTGGTAAGCAAGAACAAAAGTGGTGGTCGGAATAATACAGGTAGAATAACAGTCAGACATATTGGTGGTGGCAATCGTAACAAATACCGAATCATAGATTTCAAACGTGATAAAGAAGGGATTCCAGCGAAGGTAGCCTCAATTCAATATGATCCTAATAGATCTGCAAACATTGCATTATTGTGCTATGCTGATGGTGAAAAGAGATATATTTTATCACCAGTAGGCTTAAAGGTTGGTGATTCTGTCATGACAGGACCGACAGCTGATATTAAAGTAGGCAATGCTTTAAAGCTTGCAGACATCCCAGATGGCACTATGATCCATAATATTGAGATGTATCCTAAACGTGGCGGGCAAATAGCTCGCGCTGCGGGTGGGGCCGCACAACTTATGGCAAAGGAAGGAAATAAAGCAACTTTGCGAATGCCTTCTGGAGAAATGAGATATGTTCCATTGCAATGCAAAGCAACTATTGGACAGGTCGGAAATTTGGAATATGAATTAGTGAGTTTAGGAAAGGCTGGAAGAAAGCGTCACATGGGAATTAAACCAACTGTGCGTGGTGTTGTTATGAATCCATGCGATCACCCACATGGTGGCGGCGAGGGTAAATCTCCTATCGGTATGTCAACACCTGTCACTCCATGGGGCAAACCTGCTCTTGGATATAAGACGCGCAATAAAAAGAAGCCGTCTAATAAGTTCATAATTAAAAGGATTAATTAGGAGATTTTAAATGAGTAGATCGGTTAAGAAAGGGCCATTCGTTGCTGAAAGCCTGATTAAGAAAGTAATAACTATGAATGCCAAAGGCGAAAAGAGACCTATAAAAACATGGTCACGCGCCTCAACAATATTTCCAGAGTTTGTAGGGCATACATTTTCTGTTCATGATGGAAGAAAGCATGTTCCAGTTTATATAACTGAAGATATGGTTGGTCTTAAGTTAGGTGAGTTTGCACCAACACGCACATTTCGTGGACATGCAGGTGGCAAAACTACATCTAAGAGGTAGGAGGTTAATATGGCTACTAGAACTAAAAAGAAGTCTGAGATACTAGAAGCAACACGTGATAAAAGACCGTACGCTATAGCAAAAAACATAAGGATATCACCATATAAGGTGAGGTCTGTGTTGGATGTTATAAGAGGTAAATATTATCCAGAAGCCGTAGCGCTCCTAAATACTCTCAACAAATCATCTTGCGAACCTGTTTTAAAACTTTTAAAATCAGCAGCAGCAAACGCTGAAAACAACAAAGGCTATGATGTTGATAGTTTGTATTTAAGTGAATGTTTTGCTGATCAAGGCCCTACACTCAAAAGAATGATGCCACGTGCTAAGGGCCGAGGCAATCGAATTTTGAAACGCACTAGTCATATAACCATTAAGCTTGACACATATGACAAAACTACGAATAAGGAATAACAGGAGATAGATTCAAATGGGACAAAAAGTTAATCCGCATGGGCTTAGAGTTGGAATAATTGAGCCATGGAGCTCAAAATGGTATGCTAACAAACATATGACCTCTAAATATATTCTAGAAGATTATAAAATTCGTGAGTATTTAAAGAAAAACTATTATGATGCAGCCATTTCAAAGATCAATATTGAACGCGCGGCAAACACAATAAACATAGATCTATTTTGTGGAAAACCTGGTGTGGCAATTGGTAAGATGGCCAAGAATCGCAGATCTGATGAAGAAGGCAAAACAGAAGAGAGAAATGAAAACACATCAAAAAGACCACAACGCGGAATTGATGTTATAAACACAGAAATCAAAAAGATAATTGGCAAAGATAAAGCTCTCAATGTAAACATTAAAGACATAAAGAATGCTAATCTTGATAGCCAATTAGTAGCAGAGAATATTGCACAAGCATTAGAACGCAGAACAGCCTTCAGACGTGCTATGAAGCAAGCAATAGGTTCAACCATGAGAGCCGGTGCAAAGGGTGTAAAAACCATGGTATCTGGACGTTTAGATGGAGCTGAAATTGCAAGAAGTGAACATTACCATGAAGGTTCAATCCCATTACAAACACTAAGAGCTGATATTGACTATGGGTTTGCGGAAGCTAAAACTACTTATGGAATCATAGGTGTTAAGGTTTGGATATATAAAGGTGAAGTGTTCGGTAAAGTAAAGGGAGGTAAAGACTAGAATGTTAATGCCTAAAAGAGTAAAAAGAAGAAAGCAACATCGCGGGCGAATGACTGGGAAAGCTACTAAAGGAAATGTAATAGCATATGGAGAATATGGTCTAGTAGCTCAAGAACCAGCATGGATCACTAGCAATCAGATAGAAGCTGCACGTATAGCGATGACACGGTATATAAAACGTGGTGGACAAGTATGGGTCAATATATTCCCCCATAAACCCGTTTCTAAAAAACCTGCCGAAACTCGAATGGGAAGTGGTAAAGGGGCACCTGAATACTGGGTAGCTGTAGTTAAACCACAACGTGTTCTTTTTGAAATGAAAGGAGTTTCCGAAGAAATCGCAAGAGAAGCATTACGTTTAGCATCTCATAAACTCCCAATAAAAACAAAATTTGCAAAAAAGGCAGATATTGTGTCGGAGGTAAATAATGAAAGCAAGTAATTTTTTTGAAATGACTAATGTTGAGCTTGGGAACAAGGTTAATGAGTTGAAAGCTGAATTATTTAATCTGAGATTTTCACAGGCCGCGAAGCAACTAAGTAATCCAATGGTACTAAATCAGACTAAAAGAGATATAGCGAGAGCAAAGACAATACTCCGCCAACGCGAGCTGGGTCTGTCAATAGAACCAACGGAAGCATTAAAGAAAAAAAGATCTCGCAAAGAGAAGAGTGCGAAGGAGGACTAATAACGCAGTATGGAACGAAATCTTAGAAAAACAAGAATTGGCGTTGTTGTCAGTGCAAAAATGGATAAGACTGTTGTAGTATCAGTCGAAAGAATCGTGCGTCATCCGCGTTATAAAAAGTTTATAAAAAGAACGAAGAAATTCAAGGCACATGATGAAATGAACGCTTGTAAAATAGGCGACAAAATTGAAATAATGGAAACTAGACCGCTCTCAAAAGAAAAACGTTGGCGCTTTGTCAATTTCATAGAGCAGGCTAAATAGGAGGGCATAATAATGATTCAACCTCAAACAAGGCTCAAAGTTGCAGACAATAGTGGTGCAAAAGAGATAATGTGCATACGTGTTCTGGGTGGTTCTTTCGTCAGAAGTGGAAACATTGGTGATGTAATTGTTGCTTCTGTTAAAACTGCTACACCAGGTGGCGCAGTTAAGAAAGGTGACGTAATAAAAGCAGTTATTGTTAGAACACATAAGGGCATCAGACGTAAGGATGGTACTCATATAAAATTTGATGATAATGCGGCTGTTATTATAGATAATCAAAAGCAACCAAGAGGGTCACGTATATTTGGACCTATAGCAAGAGAGTTAAGAGAGAAAGATTACATGAAAATAATCTCACTTGCTCCTGAAGTATTGTAGGAGGCGCAAATAAATGAAATTTAGCGTTAAAAATGACGATTATGTTATGATCATAGCTGGGAAAGATAAAGGGAAAACAGCGCATGTAAAAATGATCAACAGAGATAATCATAGAGCTTTAATAGAAGGTCCAGATCTTAAGACACGTAATATTAAGGCCGTAAAAGCTAGAAAAGCATCTGATAAAGGTGGCAGAATAGAGCAACCAGGGACAATAGATGTTAGCAATTTAATGCCGATATGCTCTGAATGTGAAAAACCGACAAGAGTTGGCTATAAAATTGAAAACGATGAAAAGGTAAGAGTATGTAAGCGATGTGGAGCGATCTTAGAAGTTTCCAAAGCTACTGCAAGAAAACTTGATCGCAAAACCAGAGCTGCTAACAGAAAGAAAGAAAAAGAAAAGCGCGCTGAAGAAGCTACTAAAAATGAAGAATAAGGAGGTTTTCGATGGCTAAAAGTAAAGAGACAGCAACTGTGACGAAAAAAGACGTCCAGAAAAGAGAACCTAAGACAAAAAAGCAGGAAGAATTAGTTGAAATCACTACGTCTCAAATAAAAATTGAGAACCGGCTTAAGTTGAAGTACAAGACACAAATCATACCACAATTAGTAAAGACTTACAAATACTCATCCGTAATGCAAGTCCCAAAACTTGAGAAAGTTGTTCTAAACATGCGTTTAGGAGACATTAAAGATAATGGTAAAAGTGTTCAATCTGCTGTAAAAGAGTTAGAGTTGATTGCTGGGCAAAAGCCAGTACTCACAAAAGCTAAGCATTCGGTTGCAAACTTTAAAGTTAGGCAAAATCAAGATATCGGTGCTAAAGTTACATTACGCGCAGAAAGAATGTGGGATTTCTTTGACAAACTAATATCTATAGCTTTACCACGAGTGCGTGACTTTAGAGGGGTATCACCTAAATCATTTGATGGCAGAGGCAATTATTCTCTCGGAATAAAGGAACAATTAATATTTCCTGAAATTGCTTATGATCAAGTTGAAAAAGTTAGGGGATTTGATATATGTTTTGTGACGACTGCTAAAACTGATGCAGAGGCTAAAGAGTTATTAACATTACTCGGTATGCCTTTTGCACGATAGGAGGCAACAATGGCTAAGAAAGCTTTAATTAATAAACAACAAAGGAAGCAAAAATTTTCGACAAGAGAATATACACGATGCTCCATTTGTGGTAGACCGCATGCCGTACTTCGCAAATATGGTATATGCAGATTATGTTTTAGAAAACTTGCGTATAATGGTGAAATTCCAGGCGTGCGTAAGTCAAGTTGGTAGGAGGTTTGTATGACTGTAACTGATCCAATAGCAGATATGCTAACTCGAATAAGAAATGGACTGACTGCAAAGCACGAAAGTGTTATTGTCCCCGCATCAAAAATTAAGATTTCAATTGCTGAGATTTTAGTCGAAGAGGGGTATATAAAAGCAGCTAAAATTATAGAAGACGAAAAAAAGGTGCAGAATTCTATCCTCATTCAATTAAAGTATATGGGACATAAAGAAAGCGTCATAAAGGGGTTAAGAAGAATTTCAAAACCTGGGCTCAGAGTTTTTGCAAAGAGTGACGAGATTCCAAAAGTTTTAAACGGTTTGGGCATAGCAGTTATATCTACATCAAAAGGCGTCATGACAGATAAAAAAGCTAGAAAAATAGGCGCTGGTGGCGAAGTTCTCGCTTATGTATGGTAGGAGGTAGAGATGTCTAGAATAGGAAGATTACCAATCAAACTCAATAAAGGCGTCACAGCTGAATTTGTCAATAAGGTAGTTACTATCAAAGGACCATTGGGCGAATTATCTCAAGATATCGCAAACGATAAAATTGATATAAAAATTAATGGCGCCGAATTGTTAGTAACACGTACATCTGAAACAAAAGAAGCAAAGGCCGCGCATGGCTTATATAGAGCATTAATCTACAACATGACAGTAGGTGTTGAAAAGGGTTACACTAAATCTCTTGTCATTGCTGGCGTAGGTTATAAAGCAGTTAATAATGCTGGGAAGATAACTCTTTCTGTGGGCTATAGCCATACTGTAGACTTGACTCCTCCTAGCGACATAAAATTGGAAATAATTTCACCTACTGAAATTGCTGTTAAGGGAATTGACAAAGTTAAAGTAGGACAATTTGCAGCAGATATTAAAGCAATTCGCAAGCCAGAGCCTTATCATGGATATGGTATTAGATACAAAGATGAGACTATATTACGAAAAGCTGGAAAGAAGGCTGGTAAATAAGGAGCAGAAGCATGTTAAATAAACCTGACAGAAATGAACAGCGCAAGAAAAGGCACAAGAGGATAAGAACTAAGTTGTCTGGAACATCAACAATTCCCCGCCTTAATGTTTATAAGTCAACTACAAATATCTATTCTCAAATAATTGACGATGAAAAGGGTGTTACACTGGCTAACGCAAGTTCATTAGACAAACTGATCGTAGACACAGTCGCAGGAAAAACCAAATCAGAGGTCTCAAAAGAAGTAGGCAAAGTGCTAGCAGAGAGAGCAATAGCTAAAGGTATTAATAAAGTAGTCTTTGACAGAGGTGGATATGTTTATCGTGGCCGTGTCAAAGCCTTAGCTGATGGTGCTCGTGAAGGCGGACTTGAATTTTAGGAGATAGAACGAATGGCAAGAAACGATAGAGAAAGACAACAAAAAGATGATCTTATAAAAAAGACTGTAAGAGTCAACAGAGTTGCTAAGGTTGTTAAAGGCGGACGAAACATGCGCTTTTCTGTAATGGTAGTAGTAGGTGATGGTAAAGGCCGTGTCGGTGCTGGCACTGGTAAGGCCGCTGAAGTACCAGAAGCAGTTGAAAAAGCTACCAAGGCCGCTACGAAAGCAATGTTTAAAGTTGCGACAAGTGGATCCACGATTCCCCATACGTCAATGGGTGAATTTGGTTGTGGCAAGGTAATATTATTACCTGCTCCAGATGGAACTGGTGTTATCGCAGGCGGTGCCGTTCGCATGGTTTTAGAAGTGAGTGGGATCCCAAATATTAGAACTAAGTCTTTGGGTACTAACAATCCTATAAACAGTGTTAAGGCTACTATAAATGGGCTTAAGAATCTTCGAACTGTTGAAGATGTTGCTAGGGCCCGCGGTAAATCAGTTGAAGATATAATGGAATAGGAGGTTCTTATGAGTAAAGTTAAAGTGACATTAGTTAAAAGTACCATAGGTTGTGTTGAGGTACAAAAAGCAAATGTAGCATCATTAGGCCTCAGGAAATTAAATTCAAGCAGAATTCACGAAGACAACGAAACATTTCGTGGCAAGATTGCAAAGGTTGCTCACCTTGTCAAAGTTGAATCTGTAGAATAGGAGGCGTTTAAATGGGCGATCAATCAAAAGAAAAGATGAAGTTACACGAACTAAAACCTGCTAAAGGCGCGGTCACCCCAGCTAAGCGGTTAGGTCGAGGGATTGGATCTGGACTAGGGAAGACAAGCGGAAAAGGACATAAAGGACAATGGGCCAGAAGTGGTGGTGGTGTTCGTCCTGGTTTTGAAGGCGGTCAAATGCCTTTAGCAAGACGCCTGCCAAAACGAGGGTTTAATAATAGTCGGTCTAAAGCCGTCTATTCAATAGTAAATGTTGAGGATCTAAATAATTTTGCTGATGATACAGTAGTTTCAATAGAGTTATTATACGAAGAACGTATTGTTGGCAAAATTGAGCCATATGGGCTTAAGGTTCTTGGCAATGGGGAATTAACTAGTAAACTTATAGTGAAAGCAAAAATATTCACAAAATCCGCCCTTGAGAAAATAGAAAAGGCGGGTGGCAAAGCAGAGGTAATTTAATGCTTCAAACAATTAAGAATGCTTTTCAATCTAGAGATATTAGGAGGAAGATGTTCTTTACACTTCTCTTAATAATCATCTATAGGATAGGTTGTTTTATTCCTATCCCAGGTGTTGATGCGGATGCTAGTGGCTTGCTTAACATGACGCAAGAGAGTGATTTCTTGATGATGTTCTCAGCTATTACTGGTAGCGCATTCCAAAATGGCACGCTCTTTTCGCTAGGCATAGTCCCATTCATCAACTCTTTCATTATCATGCAGCTTCTCACATTAATTGTGCCAAAGCTTGAAAAACTTTCAAAGGAAGGCGATGATGGAAGAAAAAAAATAGCACAATACACACGCTATGTAGCAATCATTTTAGCAATTGTACAAGCTATTGGTGTTATGTTTGCTTGGAAGGACTACATAACTCCTGTATTTGGATCATCTGAAAGTAGCCGAATCTTTACAATGATATTTATTGTAATAATATTAACTGGTGGATCATCATTGATCATGTGGTTAGGCGAGAGAATTACAGAGTATGGAATCGGGAATGGGACATCTCTTATAATCTTCATAGGCATCATAGGTTCGCTAGGTAACACCATATTTACCGCAATGTTTAATACGATCCCAAACCAAGTAGAGTCTGGTGATACTACTGGAATTTGGTATATGATGGGATTCTTCCTTTTGGTTGTTGTATTATTCTTCTTTATAGTCTTTGTAGACATGGCAGAACGCAGAATTTCTGTGCAATATGCTAAACAAATCAAAGGTAATAAGATGTACGGGGGACAATCAAGTTATATACCAATAAAAGTAAATGCAAGCGGAGTTATGCCGATAATATTTGCATCATCAATTATCATGTTCCCACAAATGATCATACAATTTGCAAGTCTGGGAAGTTCTTCATTTGGCTTGTGGTGGGCAGAATGGATTGGATCGAATGGTAAGTTGTATGCACCAATAACATTTATCTTAATTATATTCTTTGCATATTTCTATGCACAGATTCAATTTAATCCAGATGATGTAGCTAGGATGTTACAACAGAATGGTGGATTTATACCTGGGATTAGACCAGGTAAGTCCTCTAGTGATCATTTAAGAAAAATAAACAATCGTTTGACACTATTTGGTGCATTGTTCCTAGCCGTTATAGCTTTGGTACCAACACTCATTTTACAACAGGTGCCTGGTTTCCAACCCCTTGGATTGCAAAACGGTTTCTCAGCGACAGGATTATTGATAGTTGTGTCAGTAGCACTTGAATTCCAGAAACAATTAGAATCACAACTTCTTGTTAAAAATAATAAAGGATTTCTTAAATAATCATGAAGATAGTATTATTGGGAGCACCAGGTGCTGGAAAAGGATCGCAAGCCGAGCTAATCAAAGAAAAGTATGGACTACCTCATATCTCAACTGGAGATGCACTCAGAAAAAATTTGAAGGATGAGACTGAGCTTGGGTTATATGCTAAATCATATATGGAAAAAGGTTTGTTAGTCCCAGATAGTATTATAGTTCAAATGATGAAAATTAGATTAGAGGCTGACGATTGTAAGAATGGATATATGTTAGATGGTTTTCCAAGATCCATTGTGCAAGCTGAATTCCTTGATAAGGTAGATACTCTAGATGCTGTCTTGAATATAGAAGTACCCTTTGATGTAATTATTGAACGTTTAAGTGGAAGATTAAGTTGTACATGTGGCGCTATTTATAATAAAGCAACGCATCATTCTGACAAATGTCTAAAATGCAACAGTCAATTGTATATCAGAGCAGACGATAAAGAAGAGGCTATACGAAACCGTTTAGATGTGTATACTGAAACAACTGCTCCTTTAGTAGATTATTATGCAAAAAAAGGGGTGTTGAGAACGATTGTTGGTGCTGAAACAATAAAAGATACTTTTAAAAGAGTACAGGTTGTTTTAGATCAAATCTCAAGTAGGGAATAGCGATGTTGAGCGTAAAATCTGACCATGAATTAGCAGTTATGCGTAGGTCTGGAGCTATTCTAAGAGATTTGTTAGTATATTTAGAAGAACTTGTGTGCGATGGGGTTACTACAGAATACGTAGATCGCAAGGCACTTGAATTTATTCTAAAGAATGGAGCAATACCGTCTTTTAAGGACTATAATGAGTATCCTGCAAACATTTGTATTTCACTTGACGATGAAATTGTTCATGGGATACCAGGGAAGCGCTATATTAAAGACGGGATGTTAGTAAAGGTTGATGCTGGAGTCTTTTTTGAAGGATTTCATACAGATGCTGCACGTACGTTTGAGATAGGACAAGTATCTGAAATCAAGCATAATTTAGCAAAAGTATGCAAAGAAGCTTTCTTTTTAGGTATTGCTCAGCTTAAAGATGGTGCGAGACTAGGTGATTATGCTCAAGCAGTACAGTCTTACACTGAACTCAACGGCTTTTCAGTAGTGAGGGACTTAACTGGGCATGGAATTGGACGCGAATTACATGAAGATCCAATGGTTCTAAATTATGGAAAAAGCGGAAGAGGCACCAGAGTTTCAAAAGGCATGACACTAGCATTAGAGCCAATGATTAATGCCGGTAAATATCATGTGACGGATCCTGACGAAAGCGATGGATGGACCATACGAACTTTAGACAAGTCGCCGTCTGCTCATTATGAGAACACTGTAATCATAAATGAAAGTGGCGTCGAAATAATTACGTTATAATATAAGGATAGGGTAATTAAGAAAAGTAAAGAGAGGTTATATAGATTATGCCAGATTCGTTAGAAATAGGAGCCGTAGTGTTTTCTAAGTCAGGACGTGATGCTGGACGGTATTATATAATCGTCGAAATAATAGATGATCAATTTGTAAAAATAGTTGATGGGAATTTGAGACGATTAGATAAACCCAAACTTAAGAAATTAAAACACCTTAAACTTACCAACGATTGTATTAAAAAGATCGGTGACAAGATAAGGGCAAAAAAAAGAATCTTTGACGCGGAGATTAATAGCGCGCTTAGGATCTATAATGGATCCATATAAATAGTAAAAGGAGACTGTATTATGTCGAAAGACGACGTCGTTGAAATTGACGGTATCGTTACAGAGGTGCTACCAAGCACTACATTCAGAGTGAAATTGACGAATGGGCATGTAATCATAGCGTATTTGTCAGGTAAAATGCGATCACATTATGTAAAGGTTTGCGAAGGTGATAGTGTAAGAGTTGCGATGAGCCTGTACGACCTTAACAAAGGCAGGATCGTTTATCGAAATAAAAACTAGATGATAATCTAAAGAGGTAGTAAGATGAAAGTAAGACCATCGGTAAAACCGATTTGTGATAAGTGTAAAGTTATCAAAAGACATGGCAAAGTTATGGTTATCTGTAGCAAATATCCTAAGCATAAACAAACTCAGGGTTAGTAGAGGTAATCTAGTGAATTTAAATTTAATAAATGCTGAAATATCGTGTTTAAAAATTTGTAGAAATTCTGATAAATTCGATATAATTATAAGATTATGCAATCTTCCGAGAGAGCGGCTGTCCATACAAAAGGAATTCTCCGGATTATCATATATACCTAAATCAAACACATTTTGGAGGTTTAACTAAATGGCTCGTATATCTGGTGTAGATTTACCCCGTGAGAAGAGAGTTGAAATAGGTCTAACTTACATTTATGGTATAGGACGAGCTACATCTAATAAGTTGTTAGCAAAATGCAGCATTAGTCCTGATACCAGAGTAAAAGATTTGACCGAAGATCAAATAGTAAAAATTCGTGATTATATTGAAAACGAATTGCGCGTTGAAGGTGATCTTAAACGCGACGTGATGTTGAACATCAAGCGATTAATGGAAATTGGTTCTTATCGCGGAGTTCGTCATCGTAAGGGACTGCCCGTTCGTGGACAGAGCACTAAACAAAATGCCAGAACACGCAAAGGCAAAAAGCGTACTGTCGGCCGCTCAAAGAAGAAATAGGAGAAATAATAAATGGCATCAGTAAAAAGAACTGCTATTAAGAGAAGAAAAGATCTTAAGCATATAGAAAGAGGTCAAGTTCATATTCACGCATCTTTCAACAATACAATTGTTACGATAACCGACATGAATGGTGGAGTTATTAGTTGGTCTTCTGCTGGCAAGATTGGGTTAAAAGGTAGTAGAAAATCCACTAGTTTTGCCGCGCAGCTAGTATCTGAAGATGCAGCAAAACTTGCTAAAATACAAGGAATGAGGCGAGTAGAAGTATACGTTAAGGGCCCAGGTCAAGGACGCGAATCTGCTATACGTCAATTACAGGCGGCAGATCTTGAAATTACTAAAATACAAGATGTATCACCAATAGCTCATAATGGATGCCGCCCACCAAAACGCAGAAGATTGTAATTTAGGAGGATTTAAAAATGGCAAAATATACTGGCCCAGTTTGCAAATTGTGCAGGAGAGAGGGCTCAAAATTATTCTTAAAAGGCGACAGATGCTATGGCAAACGCTGTGCAATGGAAGTTAATCCATTACCACCAGGTCAACATGGCGGAGCTAGAAAAAAAGCAACACCATACAGCGTGCAGTTAAGAGAAAAACAAAAAGCCAAAAGAGCATATGGATTACTTGAAAAGCAATTTCACAGTTATTATGAAAGAGCTGAAAAAATGCGTGGTGTCACAGGTGATAACATGTTTTCCTTAATTGAGAGACGTCTTGATAACGTTGTCTACCGTATGGGAATAGGTTCTTCAAGAGCACAATCAAGACAGATTGTGAATCACAGACACATAACTGTTAATGGCAAACCAGTTGATATCCCATCATATCTCGTAAAAAAAGATGATGTTATTTCAATAAAAGAAAACAAGAGATCAAAACCAATCTTTGAAGAGCTCAAAACTATGAAGATTAGTAGCTT
>JAIRMA010000104.1 GCA_031259085.1 Christensenellaceae bacterium | reverse complement strand
GCGTCTAATGTTTGACTACAGAGGACAAAGGACATGGGTGAATAGAAAAAAGAACATGCTATTATATAACTGACATAGAATCTTTAGACATAAAAAGTGATTAGGTAGGAGTAAAGGCTCAGGGCGAACGCATGAAAGCATAAATGTTAAAATTAACATTATAAAAATGTCAATATTTATATTTTTTTATGCTTCACAGCCTCTAATTCTTTCAATAACTGCTCTAGATACTTAAAATAATACATTTTCCTTAAATAGCAACGACTTTTTTCTGTAAATCATAAGAAAACATCCTGATTTTTCCGATTTAACCTGTTTTTTTGACACACCTCTCCCCTCTTTAACTTACATTACGTAGTTTTTCCATTGTTTTTTTATATTTAGCAAACCATAATCAATGAAGTTCAGATTTAGAATGTTGATGTAAAAATAGGCTTGCACACGCATAGTGGATTTGTAAATTTTCTATAAAATTGTTATTTATAAAAAATGATTCAATAAATAATTTTACATAAAAAGCATGATATGATAAAATCTAATAATACGATTAATATTTTATCTTACTGTTTTGAATATAACATTAAACCATGGATATAATATTAAATTTAAGATAAATGAAGGAAGTATCAATTTGAACGCTATTTACCAAAAATACAAGGAAAGATTCATACAACTCAGTGGTCGAAATAGAAGCCTTTATTTAAGAGGGATAGTTAAGAAATATTCATATGATATAGGCGCAATATTAGAAAACAGCAGTGAGATTGATAATTTTATTGATTTTATTTGGCAAAAAAAGCATGTTTTTCATATTATGAACGACAAAATAGCAACACGACTAGCTCAGAGGGATTTAAAAGCTGACGAGGCACAACCCTCTCTTGTCCCATCTAATACTCCTGAGGATATTTTTGATTTACTTGAAAACGATGAATCGTCATCGAAAAAAACTGTTAAATTACCAACTGTTTCAAAAACACAGAGATTATTAAAAGAAATCGAGTCACTTAGATATTTAAAAAGAGAAGTTGACGAATTAGAGGATGAGACTGGACGATATGAGCTTTATATAGGATATCCATTTGTGTCTGGGAATTTATCTCAAGATATCCAATTGATGTCACCTTTAATGCTATTTCCTGTTAATATTGAAATTGAAAAGAACCAAGTATCTCTTGTTTTGCCAGAAAACAAACCAGCAATATTAAATAAAGCTTTAATTTTAGCTTATGCTAAAGAGCGGAATCTCAAAACTGATTCTATAACACAAGAATTTTTCTTAAACGAAGATTTAGACATACATTCCATATATGAAATAATAGATTATTTAGAGGAAAAGGGCATTAAATTTAAATATGTGAAAAGAAAAGGCATTGTCAAATTTGAGCCACCTACTTCTGGTTTTGAAAAAAATGCTAGGTTGCAGATATCTGACGCAATAGAAGTTAAACATATGGCGGTGTTAGGCAGATTTCCTCTAGCTAACAGTATTTATAATGATTATTTAGCATTAGAAAAAGATAACTTATCATCACCTTCCATTGAAATGTTGTTAAATACTAAGCCTGTTTTGAATTTGACTGAAGTTGTTGAAAAGAAATCACGCAAAAAATCAGATCAAATGCCAGTTGTAGACGAAATCCCAAAATCACCATATTTTTATGGGATACAGGATGTTGATTATGCACAAGAAAAAGCATTAGAGGCATTAGAGAAGAATGAAAATGTGGTAATTTATGGTCCTCCTGGTACTGGAAAATCCCAAACCATAGTTAATATTATAAGTGACGCCTTGTGTAAAAAAAAGAGGGTTTTGGTTATAAGTCAAAAAAGAGCTGCATTAGACGTTGTTTTTAGTAGACTGGGTGTTCTTAATTCTAAGGCGATGCTGGTGCCTGATCCTGAAAAGGATAAAAACATATTTTTTGAACGTCTGGTTGATATGCATGAACGTTCTCAAATTGCAGCGTTAAACAGTGACATTCAAAAACATGTGGCTGTAGAGCAGGATATTAGAGACGAAATCAAAACGCTAACGGATATAAGTAATACATTATATAGACCTACTAGCTTTGGATTAAATTTACAAGAAATGTATGCCGCTAGTTATAATATTGGAAAAATTTCTAGTGATTATGAATTTTACAACAAACTCAAAAATACTAATATAATAAATCGCAAATATGCTGATCTCAGCGCAGACATAAGATTAATAAATGATAAAAATCTCCATGGATTATATGTAAAACAAAAAAAGTTGTTAACTGACAATGAGATAATAGGATATTTATTACCTAATATTGATATGCATCAGTTAAAAGAAGCGAGAACTGTTGTCGCTAGATATATAGAGGAGAATAGCGCGCCTTTTAATGTGACGAAATATCCATATAGTAGATATCTAACAACTTTTTATCTAGAGGAAGCTGCAAGTGATCGACGATCAATTGAACGCGTAGCAGAAATTATTACTGAGGTTGAGCATCCTAAGTTAGTCAAAGCCTTAAAAGTTACTTCATCTATTCCAGTATTCTGGCCTGCATATTTTCTTTTTAAATACAGACATTTCTGTTATAAAGAGGATATAAAGATTGATTTAAACATAGCAAAACATGCATTAGAAGGTTTTGAGGAGGATTACAAGATATTACACAGGGTAATTGATCCTCAAGGTTATTCATTAGCAATTGGTAGTATTATAAATGGCAACACATTCTTTTTAAAGAAGCTTTTAGAGGCTCTTGATAATTATATATCTATAAGAGACATTAATGCGGCACTTAGCGAATTATCTCCATGGGTTAGAGAAATATTAGATTTTGCGTACAGAGAATCAGATCAAACGCAATTGACATTTCAAAGTGCGTTAGACAAAATAATGCCAATTAGAATTTATCATGAAATTTTGTCTGAATCACCAATGGCGGAACAGTATTTAAGCAAAACTATCACTTTTAATGACTTAAGAAATCGAATTTTGGCCTTGAAGGCTGAGCAACGCAAGATTAACATGAGCCTTGCTATCCAAGCCTTTACAGAGGATTATGCTAGTCATTTTTCAAATTCAATTGATAGTAAAGACTATTTATACGAGATTAAAAAGAATAAACGCCTCAAGCCAATTCGTACTATGTTTGAACATTTCGAGGATTATTTACTATTACTATTCCCGTGTTGGTTATTGAGCCCAGATGTTGTGAGCACTATATTCCCTTTAAAAAAGCATTTATTTGACCTTATAGTCTTCGACGAAGCCAGTCAAATATTTATTGAATCTGCTTTGCCTGCAATATATAGAGGTGATAAAGTAGTTGTCTCTGGCGATAATAAACAATTAAGACCATCTGCATTATTCTTAAAGAGATATTTAGGTGATTATGTATATTTATCTTCACAATATAATCTGGCAACGCAAGCAGCGCTTGAGGTTGAGAGCTTGTTAGATTTAGCAACGTCTAGATACTCTCCTGTCCACCTAACATATCATTATAGAAGTGAATTTGCAGAGTTGATAGATTTTAGCAACGCTGCATTTTATGATAATCGCTTGCAAGTGGCCCCAAACATTAAAAAGCGCAAGAACGAGAAAGCACCTATTGAGAGAATAAAGGTACGAGGTGTTTGGAACGATAGAAAAAATCATGAGGAAGCTGCGATGGTAGTGCGTCTTGTCAAGAGTATTTTATCATCTAGGCTAATGCGTGAAAGCATAGGAATAGTAACGTTCAATATAGAGCAAAAAGAGTATATTGAGGATTTGTTAGATCACGAAGCTGAAAAATCGCCACAGTTTGCTAGACAGTTGTCACGTGAGAAGAATAGATATGAAGAAGGTGAGAATGTTAGTATATTTGTAAAAAACCTCGAAAATGTTCAAGGTGAGGAACGTGATATAATCATTTTCAGCATTGGATATGCAAAAAACACCAACGATGTTATTTATGCTAACTTTGGTGCACTATCTATGGAGGGTGGTGAAAATAGGCTAAATGTTGCAGTAACAAGAGCAAAGAAGAAGGTTTATGTTGTGACGAGCATAGAACCAGAAGAATTAGACAGAGTTGAGACATCAAAAAATAATGGTCCTAGGTTGTTGAAGAGATATCTACAATATGCAAGGGCAGTGTCTGATAATGATACAAAAGGCATACGTGAAGTATTATCAATGTTATATGTTGATAGACGCCATAAACTTGATATTGGGAGATACGAGGAACAAATCAAGACTGAATTGGAAAAACTAGGCTATGTTGTAGATATTAACATAGGTAATACAAAATACAAATTGTCGCTAGCAATATACGATGATACACTAAAGGGATATGTTTTAGGTATAGAGTGTGATTATCAAGCATTTAACACATCAGACAGTATAATGGAAAGTGACGTATACAGAATCAAATTCTTAGAAAACAGGGGTTGGACGATTATGCGGGTGTGGTCTCGTGATTGGTGGATATCAAGAGAAAGAGTTTTAGATGAAATTGTAGCTGCTATTGATAGAGAGCGGACTCGCAAATTGGATAATCTTTTCATGAATAGTTAACAAAATATATTACACTTAATTAGGAGGTATAATGGCAACATTAATATTCGATAGCAATTCCGAGCTATTATGGACTAAAGCAAAAGAGTTAAATCTTAATAACTGCATTCGTATGCCCTATACGATATGTGATACTGAGTATTTCTACGATCTCGGTGAAAAATATGATGCACCGTGGTTCTTTAATTTAGTTAGACAAGGCAATATACCTATTACTTCTGCTTTAAATCCAGAGAACTACAAAACATACTTTGAACCATTTTTTAAGAAGGGTGAAGAGATACTTTACATAAGTTTTTCAACTAAAATGAGTGGAACGTTTGCCTATTTAGATACAGCAATCGCGGAGTTAAAAGCCAAATATCCAGATGTTAAGTATACTAGATATGACACTAAAGCGATTAGTATGGCTACAGGTTTGCAAGTATATTTAGCAGCAAAAGCATTTAATGAGGGCAAGTCAATAGCCGAGATCATTAAATTACTCGACGACATATCACCACGCACTCATATAACACTCATCGTCGATGATTTGCAGCATCTGCGACGCGGAGGAAGGCTTAATACTATTCAAACGTTAATAGGTGGTGTTTTAAAGATTAAACCAGTTATTAAGCTGTTAGAGGATGGAACACTCGGGGCTAAAGACAAGGTCAATGGTTTAAATAAGGCAATTCACTATCTAGCAAACGACGCAGTCGCTAATGCTCAAGATAAATACCCAATAGTGGTTCATGATGCAGATAGTCAAATAGAAGGCGATAGGTTAGGTCTTATGATAAAAGATAAATTACCTGATGCGGAGATCTGGAGACAATCAGTAGGGCCAGTAATAGGTGCGCATTGTGGTCCAGGAGCCATAGCTATTTGCTATATCGGATCAAATAATAGACCCTAAGCATTCTAAACTTATTGAAATCGTTACATATAAATTTTATTGATATTTTAGGATATTTCATATAATTTTATTTATACTTGAAAATTCCCAAAAATTGTGATATACTTTATATATTAAATCAGAGTCGTTTATTGGTTTAACTAGCTATAATTAAAATGCATCAAGGTTTTTTATGAAACGTAGAATGATAATGATATCAACATCAATTATTTTAATAATGATACTGTCACTAACATTAATTGGATGTGACAAAATTGGTAGTAGTATAAATAAGCTAAATCCAGAGCTGTTATCTGATATTAATAGCGTTTCAATAAATGCTGACACGTTAAAGACAAAATATTATGTAGGTGAAACTTTAAAAACCATTGAATTAGTAGTCGGTCACAAGGATTCAACTGTCTCTTTTGATACAGTTAGTTACAAAAATGTAATAGGTTTTGATACATCAACACCTGGTGATAGAATCATGCAAGTTGCATATAAAGGTTTTTTGATTGATGTTCCAATTTCAGTCTCAATACGCAACTTTGAAACAATTGAGGATGTGATTATTCTTAAAAATTCTACACCTACTGAATATTTAGTTCAAGAAGAATTCAAGGGAGCTAAAATTCGTATATTTTCTGGAGAATTTGCTTTAGATATCGACGTTGATAGTTCGATGTTGATAGGTTTTTCTACAAAAGAAGTGGGGATCTTTCCTGTCACAATTGACTATTATGGAAATTATGCACAATTCTCAATAATAGTTATAAATCCAGTCGTCGAATTATCAAATTACATGCCAGTTTACGAATATAAAAGGGACGCAGAATATATCCCTCACAAGTTATACATAAAAAAGAAAGTTGGTGAAGAATTAATTGACATAGATATATCGATGCTTGATGGATTTGACACAACCACGCTTGGTAAAAAGAAGATCACCGTTTCATATATGGGGCATTATACTACTTATGAAATTCTAGTCACAGATTTTGACCCAATAACCTGATTCTTCTCCACAAAGTACTTAACATTATTTTTTTATTTATATTTATCGATCGTAAATCCTCTTAAGTTTTTATCAATACTTGGTGTTAGTTTATCATAGCACCAAGTATTATAATAATATTGCGGGTTTTATTTAAGTAACTATTTTAGAGCAAGTATAACTCAAAGATTTTCGTACTTTTTAATGTTGATCACTTTTGAGTCTAATTCAGGCTAATTCATCACTACATCATTCAGATCCGATTGTGTTTAAATTTATATTGCCTCTAATAGATCAATTTAGAAAGATCAGTATTTATTCGTTATTGTATGTTGTTTTGTTAGCTCTGATTAATAATGAGCCCCAGACTTTTTTGTGTGCTAGTACTAAATATTTTTTCTATTAATATTTTTATCACATTTACTTAAAAATCAAATAGAAATTCATTTTTTATTGTTCAATTGATTTATATGCAATTTTTAAATACTACATAAATTTCATTTTATCAATATATAATAATAAAATGTCTATATAGCAATGTTTTATCGCCACATTACTTAAAGTCCATGCATACAACGCTAGATATCATTGAATTTACAAATTGATTTTTAGATAATTGGCACCAAATTCTAATCATCGCATTTCCAATATTTTAAAAGACAAAGGTTAGTTTTTCTATAGCTCATATAAAATCTAATTTATTATGACCTAATATAACACTCATAACATAAAATAAGTACCACCTCTCTATGAATAACCATTTCACTTAAAAAAGGTGCATATTTACATACATATTATGACAAGTATGATCATTTATATTTAAGGAGTGCATGCCAAATTTTAACACATTTTAAATCATATTTAGAGATACTAAACAAGGTTGAAATCTTTATTAATGAAGTGACACTGATATAGTTATTATAGCCAATAATATTTCAAGTGCGTAGATATATTAAAAATCAACAATGCTTGACAATTGATATAGTTTTTTTGTATAATTATATTAGTGTATAGGAGAATGTGGCTCGGGTCATCATGTTAGTATTATCTAGTATAGCTTCATATTTTCAGTTCTTAGATGATAGAGACTGTCTTATATCTGTACCCCTCCCCTCCTCTCTCTCTCTCTCTCCCCCCCCCACGACCGCAAAATTAAGTACTAATCATTATTTATTATCATATTATATAGCAATTTGCTATATATATCTTCCTGTTAACATATGTTTTTCAAACATGTGTTTTTCCTTTTTTATTGTTTCTTTTTTTACAATTAAGCAATACAATTTTAAATCCTTCTTGATTATTTTAATTGAGAATTTTTGTGTTGCCTTGAATCTCGGCCTAGATCAATTTTCTTAAAATTTCATAGGAGGTATCACTATGATTAATAGAAACATTTTAATTTTTAAAAAGCAAAGCACTAAT
>JAIRMA010000043.1 GCA_031259085.1 Christensenellaceae bacterium | reverse complement strand
AAAGGGAGTTTTAACGGGAGGTAAGTAATGAGCGAAATTAAGGACAAAATCATCGGCGTTTACGCCGTAGAAACCGACCGCGACCTAAGCGGCAACGAGCGCAAGGTTAAGCGGTATATTCACGACCGTAACAACCTTCACGCATATATACGTGAACTCTCCGAGCGCGAAAAGTTTGCGGCAAAGGCGAGCGGAGCGGAGCAAAGCACCGTGTTTAGGGTGAATTACAATGCGAAACTCAAAGCGGGTCTATACCTCGAATTCCGGGGCGAAACCTACCGCATAGCCGATATTAACGGCTACGAGTGGTACGAGCGCGATTTGACTTTACGGGCAAGCCGCTGTGTGCCGGAGCCGACGGACTTTGTAAAATACGAGGGGGATAACGAATGCGGGGAATAACCAACGGCCGGGCAAAGCAGAAAGGCAAAAAGGACTTGCAAGCCGTTTTCCGCGCTTTGCGGTTTAAGGACGGTTTGACGGAAACGGCAATCGGGGACGAATTCAGTTACCACTACAACAAAGCGCGCGACGGCTTCGTCGGCAACTACGTTGTATATGAGGTCATAGACAGCAACCCGATACAAAGAGCCGACGACGCGGTGCTGTGCCGCGACTTTTACGCGCAAATCGACGTGTTTTCGGTGCGGAGTTTTGAGAGCAAATTGCTGTCGGAAACGCTTACGCACTTGGAAGAAAAGCTGACCGAAAAGGGCTTTGAGGTCACGATGGAAGAAGAACAGTTCGAGCCGGACACGAAGCTGTACCATCAGATACTGTTCGTATCAAAACTTTATTCATAGCAAACAGGAGGTTAAAATGCCAAACAATAATGTAGACGTAAGCCAGCTTTACGAAGTCGGCAACAAGAAATTCTTCGCCGCCGCGCTGAATAGTAACGGCACATTCGGAGAGAAAACATACCACGAGGGCTTGGTCGAGGTCAAGATTGAATTCACGCAAGAGGTGACGGAAATCAGCGCGGACGATAACCCCGCTTTTATCACGCTTGCAAGCGCGGTGACCGGCGAGGGAACGGTCAAATTCGCCGTCCTGCCGTATGCGGTGTACAGCAAGTTCTTTAACGTTACGACCGACAGTAACGGCGCGGTGATCATATCCGGCAAGAGCAAATCCCCTAAACAGGTAGCGTTCGGGTACTACAGTCAAGTCGGCGACGGGAGCGAGAGCCTTTTCACGATGTACAAAGCCGTGTTCAGCCTGCCGAGCCTTAACAGCGTTTCGTTCGACGGCAAGACAATCCGCGACCTGACGCTCAACGTCAAGGTGCAACCCTACGACTACACGGACGCGGCGGATAAGAAACAGCAGGTTTCATACACAATCCTAAACAGCGAACTCAACAAAGAGATTTGGAGCGCCGTTCAGGACGAAATCTATATCCCCGACAAGGAGGTGGGCTAATGTACGGCTTAGTGAAAACAATGCGCGATAGCGACGGGCGCGAGATTAAGTTGGTCGGCAACGCGCTGACATTTGTGCTTTACAAATCGTGTTTCGGGCGCGACCTGTTGAACGACATCGTGGCTTTTGCGAGGAACTCCGCCGACGCCGAAACGGTCAAAAGGTTCGGCGAGTTAAAGGTAAAATCGGTTGAGGATTTGAACGCGCTGTCTGCGGCGGCGCGGGAGAAAGTGCTGTCGGCAATCACCGATTACAAATTCGATTCCGAATTCACGCTCAATTTTATAGCCGCCCTTATCGCCACGGCGCGGTATCCGCAAAAGGTTGACGTTATCGAAATCATAACGGAAATCCCGCCGTACTGGCTTGCCGACCGCGAGGTAATAGGCGAGCTGATGGGGTTTCTCTCGCTGTTCATATCTCAAAAAAAGGCTTAGCGTTGACGCGCCGGAAAACGCTTTACAGGTAGACGGCGACTTCACAAGCCAACTGCTCTACGCCGCGATTAAGACCGGGTTGACGGTGCGGCTCGAAGATATGGGGCTGAACGTTCTGTTTGACCTCTTGCACTACTCGTCCGAAATAGACAGCGCGACATTAGCGAAGGCGGAGGGCAAGACCGTCCGAAAATCCGCGCCGATGAGCGTGGCGGAAATGACGGCAAAAGGGAGGATGCGTGGATAACGGAGGACAATATATGGACGGAGTAACAAAACAGTTAGCGGATTATTTCGGCAAATTAGAGAAGCTCGGCGATATGGCGGTGGAAGCGATAAAGGAACAGGTGGACGTCGAAACGGACGCGGTGGAAGCCGCGCTCCGTTCCGACACGCCCGTAGACACCGGCAAACTCGCCGCCTCGCTCACCAAAGCCGATGTCTCGACAAGCAAAAAGTACGGCTATCGTCTGTCCTACGATGGAACGGACGAATACGGAACTCCGCTCGAAAAAGTGGCGAACATCCTAAACTTCGGCAGTAGTACCGTAAAGCCCCGGAAGTTCGTAACAAAAGCAATCCGAAAACTTAAAGGGCTTGACGACAGAGCCGCAAAGCGGTTTGAGGAGATTTCGACAAATTACATTAAATATTGACAAAGAAAGTCATTAAAGTTTTTTGTAATTATGGTATAGTTTTCTTGTGAGTAAAATTAGAGGTAAAATTCTTAATATTTTTATCGGTGCAACAGTGGTTTTACTCATTGTTAGCGTTGGTTGTGTTATTTGGCAATTAACGCCGTCCCCTTTAATAAAGGGCTATGAGAATAGATGGGGGATAAATCTGCCAAGCAATCTAAAAAAGACGTATCATATTGAACGCTTTAATATTAAGGGAGAGGGCGAAAGATACAGCGTTTTTCGTTACTCACAAAGTAGTAATGAATTGACCGAGCTGTTTAAATACAATAGTGAGATTAAAAAAAATGATTTTGAAAGTAGATTTACAAAGGATGTTGTTGATTCTGGCATAGCGGTTGATGTAGCATTTCTTCCAAATTTTGCTTTATCATTTAAATATATTGAGATTGAAAAATTCGATATGATGCTATACTGTATTTGCTTTTATGAAAAGAAAGAAATAGTATTTTTCGAAAAAACATATTAAGGAGTAAAATTATGCAATTAATGACTAAGAGTTTTAAAAAGATTGGCTTACTAACAACGCGTTAAACGCGGCGCGACGGAAAATTCTCGCCGAGTTTTTAGAGAGCGTAGAGCGGCAAAGCGAATTTGACAAAGACGTATTCGCAAGACTAGTCAAACGCATAACTGTTAGAGGACGGGAGGACATAACGTTCGAGTTTAAGGACGGCACCGAGGTCAAGGCGGAAACGGGCGGCAAGGCGGAAAAACCTTGCCGCTCTTTTTATTGTCGAAAGGCAAGAAAAACCGGTTAAAATCGGTTGAACTTGAAAAAACTTGAATTTTTTTCGCATATTATAAAACTTGAAAAAGGCACGCGATAAAAAGTGAGTTTTGACGGAATTCAAAATAATTCAAACGGGAAATCAAAATGTTCAAATCCCGTGCGACATAAATTGCAAGGTAAACGGTGAACGAAAAGTCGGCAAAACGGGTAAGACTAACAAAACGCGCCGCAAAACGGCGCATTCAACGTGAAAAAAGCAAAGAAAAACGACGCGAAGTAGCGTTTTACACGCTGCCCTTGCGCCGTGTGTCTATGGTGGAGAATAGGGGACTCGAACCCCTGACCTCCGCGCTGCCAGCGCGGCGCTCTAGCCAACTGAGCTAATCCCCCTAAAATGAAAATCAGTTAAATTATAGTTTATTTTTATTCTATTGTCAACAAATTTAGTATATTACTTTGTCTACATCCTGTTTGCGTTTTTATACATACTTTTTAAACATTTCATTGGCCATCATATTTAAGTTTACATACCTTTAGTGTGCGCAGTATTAAATTATTACTAAATATGATTTACTCTTAGAACATTCTAGTATAATAGTCTGAAGCCTTTTAAATTGTCATATATTCATTCACAAGTACTCATTGTCTTGAATATTTACCTATATCCCTAATTTTTAGCCTAAAAACTTTGCAAATTGTCAATTTTTAATTTTAAATGTAAAATATTTAAAAATGTGTATATATTTTGTTGACTTTATATATAATAGGATATATAATTAATTAGCACTCAACAGATGAGAGTGCTAGTAATTAACACTTGAGACTGCAAGGAGCTAGATGCTATCGACTAGAAAACAGACAATTTTAAAAGCGGTCGTAGATGAGTACATTAAAGGAGCACTACCTATTTCATCAGGTGAGATAAAAAACAAATACTTTGATGATGTAAGTGCAGCTACTATTCGTACTGAGCTATCAACGCTTGAAGATATGGGTTATTTAGTCCAGCCTCACACTTCTGCTGGTCGCATACCTTCACCTTTAGCATACAGATTTTATGTTGATAATTTCTTGCGCGATAAGACATTAAAGATCGAAGAAATTGAGACTATCAATGCTTCATTTAATAATAAGTTTTTGAGAGTAGAAGAGATCGTCAAAACCGCTGCTAAAGTAATAAGTGATATGACCAATTACACATCGGTCATAGTTCTCAAAAACATTAATAAGGTATATATTAAGGGCATTAAAATAATAGGTCTAGATGACAAATCTGCTTTAGTTGTAATTATAACTGATAGTGGTATAATTCGGGACAAAGTGATTTTAGTAGATGCTCAAGATGAATCATTTTTAGCTGATGCTACTGTATTAATAAACAAGATATTTGCAGGTCGCTCACTAGGTGATATAAAGAGTAAAGCAGCCTCTGCTAGAGTAGACGCGGAGCTTAACACATTTAGAGAGCTACTGAACAGCATTATGAACATCATATTATCTTATGAAGATGAGACGAATTCTGTAATTACTGAGGGTGAAAAGAAGGTTTTGGATTATCCTGAGACTAGCTTAGAGAGTGCGCGTAATTTTTTTTCACTTATTGATGACAAAAAGTCCATTTCTGCATTAATATGTGACAATGCTGACATAGAATTTTCATTGAAAATTGGAAAGTCAGAGACAAACGGGATTGATAAATGCGCGGTAGTAACTGCAAGATATTCAATCAATGGTAAAGAGATTGGACACGCTGGTGTGATTGGGCCTGAGCGAATGGATTATTCCAAGGTCATATCTGTACTATCTTATGTTGGAAATACAATAAATTCTATCATGGAGAATACAGATGATGCTGATTTGAATAAGGATGAACCAGAGGTTTAATTAGATAAAGAATTTAATAAATAGGAGGTATAATAATGAGTAGAAAAAAAGATAAAACAGAAGAAACTGTCGAAAAGATTAATGACTCTGACACTGGTAACGATGCTAAAGACCAATCGGTTGCTACTGAAACAGTAGCTGAAGTAGCTAGTGAACCAAAGGTTGAACCCGATGCTAAAGACGCTATGTATTTAGAACAGATACAAAGATTACAAGCGGAGTTCTCAAACTATGTTAAACGAAATAAAGGGGGCTTATCACAAGCTAAAATTGATGGTTCTAGCGAAGCTATATTGAGTTTTTTACCAGTGAAAGATGCAATTGAGCGAGCACTATCGATTATAACAGACACAGCTTCTTTAGAAGGTGTTGCTCTGATCCGTAAGCAATTTGATTCAGTTCTAACCAAATATGATGTAACTGAATTTGGTGAAGTAGGCGATCAATTTGATCCACATTTTCATAATGCTATTATGCGCGAACGTAGCAATGAAAATTCTGGAAAGGTTATTGAAGTACTTCAGAAGGGGTATTCGCGTTATGATAAAGTTATCAGATACGCGATGGTAAAAGTAGCTGAGTAGCACAATCAGTTATTCTAAAAATTAATGTGCAAAACGCCTAACATTTAAAAATAAATTACAAGGAGATTAATGAATATGGCAAAAATAATTGGAATAGATTTAGGAACAACAAACTCTTGCGTAGCCGTTATGGAAGGTGGCGAAGCTGTAGTAATACCAAACGCTGAGGGTGCGCGAACTACCCCATCAGTCGTGGGTTTTAAAACTGATGGAGAACGACTAGTGGGTCAAGTTGCAAAACGCCAAGCTGTTGTAAATCCAGACAAAACGATAACGTCTATTAAGAGAGAGATGGGTACTGGTTATAAAGTTACTATTGATAACAAGAAGTACACACCACAAGAAATATCTGCAATGATATTAGCAAAATTAAAGTCCGATGCTGAAGCATATTTAGGACATAAAGTAAACCAAGCTGTTATTACAGTACCAGCATATTTTTCTGATAGTCAAAGACAGGCAACAAAAGATGCTGGTAAAATAGCAGGGCTCGAAGTGTTGAGAATTATTAACGAGCCTACAGCGGCAGCTCTTGCATATGGTCTTGACAAAGATGATAATAAAGCACAAAAAATCTTGATCTACGATTTAGGTGGTGGTACTTTTGACGTATCTATACTTGAATTAGGTGATGGTGTATTTGAGGTTCTAGCTACTAACGGAAACACACGTTTAGGTGGTGACGATTTTGATAAGGCCATCATGGATTATATAGTAGCTGAATTTAAGAAAAACGAGGGCATTGATTTATCTAGAGACAAGATGGCAATGCAACGAATCAAAGAAGCTGCAGAAAAAGCTAAGATTGATTTATCAGGTATCACTAAGACTAACATCAATCTACCATTCATAACTGCGGGTAGCAACGGACCTCTCCACATTGATATGGACTTAACAAAAGCAAAATTCGATGATATGACTGCTGATCTTGTTAAAAAGACAATAGCCCCAACGATTTCTGCTATTAAAGATGCTAAACTCTCAGCAGCTGACATCAACAAAGTAATATTAGTAGGTGGGTCTACACGTATCCCAGCAATTGTGGACGCAGTCCGCAGTATAACTGGGAAGGAACCTTATAAAGGCATAAATCCTGACGAATGCGTTGCATTAGGCGCTGCAATTCAGGGCGGTGTTTTGAGTGGGGATGTAAAGGATGTATTATTATTAGACGTCACGCCACTATCACTAGGTATTGAGACTTTGGGCGGGGTATCAACTGTATTAATCGAAAGAAATACAACTATTCCTACCAAAAAATCAAAGATATTCTCAACGGCTGCAGACAATCAAACTTCAGTTTCAATACACGTATTGCAAGGTGAACGTGCAATGGCAGCTGACAATAAGACACTTGGTAATTTTGAATTAACTGGTATACCTCCAGCGATGCGCGGAATCCCACAAATTGAAGTTACCTTTGATATTGATACAAATGGTATTGTTTCTGTATCGGCTGTTGATAAGGGCACTAACAAGTCAGCCAATATAACTATTACAGCTTCTACAAATCTAACCGATTCTGATATTGACAAAGCTGTCAAAGAAGCTGAGATGTACGCTGAAGAAGACAAAAAGCGAAAGGAAGAAGTTGATCTTAGAAATATGTCTGAACAGTTAATACTGACTACTGAAAAGACACTATCTGAATCAGCTGATAAATTGTCTGACGAAGATAAAACTACACTTCAAGATGCTGTTAATACTGCTAAAGACAAATTAAAGTCTGCTAAGACAAGCGATGAAATCAAAGCACTAACTGAAGAGCTCAGCAAAACTATCAATCCGATCTTTGCTAAACTTTACCAAGCTGGTGGGGCTAATGGGGCTGAGGGTGATCCTAATGCAGATCCTGGCGATTCTACTATCAATGTCAACCCTGACGACATTAATTAACACAAATGAAGTTTAATTAATAATTCTAAATATGTTAATGCAATATCCAAATGGTCTAAAAATTCTAGATCATTTGGGTATTTGCAATAAAATATGTTTCACGTGTCTAAAGGGAGGTAAAAAATAAACATGGCTGCAGACTATTATAAAATTTTAGGTGTTGACAAAAAAGCTAATGCTGATGATATTAAGTCAGCATATAGACGTTTAGCAAAGACATATCATCCTGACGTTTTTGCAACTGCATCAGATGCTGAAAAATCTAACGCTGAGAAGAAATTTAAAGAAATTCAACACGCATATGACGTTTTGTCAGATCCAAATAAAAAAGCTGCTTTTGACAATTATGGAGATGAAGAAGGACCACAACATACTGGTGGAGGTGGATTCCAATATGGGGGATTTACAAGTGATGTGTTTCATGACTTGTTTAATGCATTTGCAAACGCAGGTAGAGGCAGAACACGAAATTCAGCGATGCAAGGCGATCACCTAGAATATACACTTAACTTAACATTCAAAGAAGCATATACAGGCGTTGAAAAAGAAATTTCATTCTTTAGAATTGAAAATTGTGTCGCTTGTAAAGGTACGGGGGCGCGGAATGGAAATGCATTCAAAGTCTGCACAAAGTGTGGGGGAAGAGGAAAAATCACAGTTAGCTCCAGGACTGTTTTAGGCATCATGAATGTTGAAACAGTTTGTGATATGTGCCATGGATCTGGTAAAATAATAACCGATGTTTGTCCAGACTGTAAGGGGAAGGCACATAATAAAGTCCGACGATCTCTAAAGGTTGCAATTCCAGCAGGGGTGGCTGACGGACAAACCTTGACGCTCGCTAATGAGGGGCAAGCTGGTGTAAATGGCGGGCCTAATGGAAATCTATTCGTATTGTTCAGAGTAGCAGCTCATCCTATTTTTGAGAGATCAGATTACGACCTGAAAATGACTATGCCAATCCCAGTATTTGATGCTGTAATGGGTTGCACTGTTGATGTGCCAACTATGACAACACCAGTAAAAGTTGTTATACCAGAGAGCACAGAAGATGGGGCTACTATCCGAATTAAAGGCCGTGGCATGAAAGTATTAGGTAAAGAGACCTATGGTGATTTGTATGTGAGAGTCACATTAGACATCCCAAAAGGAATCTCATCTAAACAGAAAAAATTAATCAAGGATCTTGGTAATATTTTTGCTGATTCTAGATATGATAAAACTGATAAATTCCGCAAGAAATTACGCGATATCTAATTTGAAAATTATTTTTAATGAAATTTAATTAAAATAGTGAATTTTTTTTCTGTTTATGTTATAATATATATTAGATTTGTTTAAATTATTATAATGACATTTATTATAGATTTAGTATGTATAAATGTCTCATAAGTAGTTCTAATTTGATCAAATTTTAATCCCTACCAAAATTAACTATTGTTATAGCTAATGATAGATAATAAATATATAATAAGGATTTTTTTCATATGTATGATCCATCTGATATTGATGATTCTGTCTTTTTGCACTCCAATATAAAAAAACCCGATCAGACTATTTTATTGGTCTCAACACCTGAAGAATTCAGCGATTTTGTTTCAATGGCATTATTCGAGGCAGGGGCTGAGGGGATTGAGATAAAGGATGCTGCTAAAATTATAAAGGATGAGTTTTCTGAAAAGTATTTAAATTATAATTCCATTATTTCAGTGCTTGATCCTAGTGCAGATATACTTAGCAAACCAACGGTTGTTTTATCTACGGTTTTTCCAAAAGATCGAATTGAAGACATCAAGGAATCAGTGAGAAGTTATTTGTATGATTTTCCTACTGTTGATTTAGACTCTATAAGGTTCAATACTGAGGATTATTTTGAAGTTGACTGGCTAAGACAATGGAAAAAGAGTTATACTACTTTTAGTGCAGGACATGTAACTATAATACCTAAGTGGATGAAGCCTCCAATGAAATGTGGTATTCCTGTATACATTGACCCTGGCATGGCATTTGGTACTGGTCAGCACGTTTCGACTAGGTTAATTCTTAAACTTATTCACAAATATAAGTTTAGGAATAAAGTAGTCCTAGACATTGGCACTGGCAGTGGAATACTTGGAATTGCGGCAGCTGTCCAAGGTGCAAAACGCGTTTACATGAACGACATCGATCCAATTGCAGTTAAGGCAGCGCATGAAAATGCAGCTTTAAACAATGTTACGGATAAAGTTATTATATCTGAAGCGGATCTTTGCATGAACGCAAAATTCCCTATTGACGTAGTATTTGCTAATCTCACTGCTGAATTATTAATAAGACTAGCAGGCCTTATCAAACCCAAAATGAATCTTTGTGGGCATATTTTTTGCTCAGGTATTTTGGTGGCCTATAAAAAAGAGGTGATTAAGGCTTTCGTGAAAAATGGATTCGATGTCAAAAAAGAATTAGATGATGGTGAATGGTGTGGTATCATTTTTGACACCTAGAATAAAATGCCTCATGTCTATTAATTCTTCTATTACTATAAATAATGACTGATTTAAATGTGATCCCTAGTGCAGTTGTTTTCAACATCGGATGCAAATCCAATCAATACGATTGTGATATGATAACTGCCGAATTGATTAAACGAGGGTATTTAGTTTATGATAGATTAGAAGTAGCAGATATATACATAACGAATACATGTGCTGTTACTAATACAGCGGAGAGTAAATCTAGGCAAATAATATCACGAATCAGAAATTTAAATCCAAATGCTAAAATTTATGTTTTTGGTTGTGCAACAGTAAAAAACGCAACTTTCTATAACGAAGCTGGAATCAGTTTTGTGGGTGGCATTGATTATGCTGAAGTAATTCGCGCATTAGACTCTCAAAGAATTGAGCAGTCAAAATCTAGCTTGATTCCAACATCACTTAGGACAAGAGCTTATGTCAAAATACAGGATGGATGTGATAATTTTTGTTCTTATTGCGTAGTATCTAGACTGCGTGGAATCCCTCGTTCTAAGCCTGTAAGCATTGCATCTCAAGAAATAATTAGTGTAAGTGAAAATACTAGTGAGATTGTCATTACTGGTATTAACCTTTCTTTGTATGGAAGAGACCATAATGAAACTCTAGAAGAATTAATAACAAAAATTAAGCCTGTTAAATCACGTATTAGATTGAGCTCTTTTTACTCAAAAGGGATTAATAGAAATCTTTTAGATGCTCTGTTTAATTTAAACAACTTTTCTCCACATTTTCATTTATCACTACAACATGGTGATTCGAACATTTTAAAGGATATGCAGAGAGGCTATACTACTGACGAGTTTCAAAGTAAAGTCAATCTGATTAGAGAATATGATAAAAACGCGGCAATTACTACTGATATAATAGTAGGATATCCCACAGAAAGTGATGAATCTTTTATCAAGTCCTGTGACTTTGCAAAAGCAATGAGATTTGCTAATATTCATATATTCCCATTTTCATCGAGACCACAGACTCCTGCAGCACTTCTCAAAAAAGTTCAACCAGAGGTTATAAAAGATCGTTGCAGAGTCCTAGCATTGGTTAATGAGAATTTAAAGAAAAATTATCTGACATCTCAACTCGATATGAATCAGACAGTCATATTTGAAAAATTTGGAGAGGTATCCGAAGGATACTCTCAATATTATATTAGAACATACGCCATTACTAACAAAAAAATAGCAATCGTGCGTCCTCTGGCTCTACATAAAAAAGGTATTATAGGAGATATTGTATAATATGAATAACTGCATTTTTTGCAAGATTATATCAGGTGAAATTTCATCAACAAAGGTTTATGAGGATGATAATATGCTTATTATTAAAGACATCGCCCCACAAGCCAAGATCCATTACATTCTTATTCCCAAACAGCACTATGCAAACATATTAGAAATGGATGATGATCAAGCAATAACATTAGGGAAATGTCTTAAAAAGTTATCAACTCTTGCACTTGATTTTGGACTATCTAACGGCTTTAGATTAGTTTCTAATAAGGGTTTTGATGGTTGCCAAAGTGTTGATCACCTACATATACATATTTTGGGTGGAGAAAAGTTAACAGAAAAATTCGGATCTAGAAACTAACGATCTATTTATTCTCGTTATTTGTTTTGTAAAACACCGCAAATGCCTTGCCTTTCGACTCGATAAATCCATCCTTTATAACTAGATTATTAGAGATCAATTGATATTCGTCTATGTTTTCAATGAAATTTAGTTTAAGTTTGTTTTGTTCAGCTCGTGGGAATAAAACTATATAGGCAGCGTCATCCACACTATAGCGCTTAAATACTAATGGATTACCTCCATTTCGTGCCTTAATAATTTTAAACCCAGAATCAATCCTAAAGCATTTATATGTCCTTTTAAGTTTTACAAGTGCTTTTACTGTACTGAGCAAAGAATTGTCATCGTTTGCCTGTGTCTGAACAGATATTAAGTCAGTATTATCAACTGGCAAGTAAATTTCATCAGCAGTAGAAAACCCTCTATTTTTTGAATTATCCCATTGCATCGGCGTCCTTGATCCAGTGCGTCTATATCCACCATCTTTTGATTTAATTTTAGCATAAGGTAGTCCAATTTCATCCCCATAATAAATAAAGGGTAGATGAGGTGCCAGCAAATGAAATGCAAATGTTACTTTTGCAATATCCTGGTCTCTTCCATGTGACATTCGTATCTTATCATGATTTCCTAGTGCCACCGCATTGTAGCCTTTATTTGTGACAACCTTTCTCATTTTCTTGAATCTTTTCATTGCAAGAGTGTAAAAACTGCTTTCATCACCTAAATAGCAAGACCTGTTAATATGATCAAATCCTTTTTTAGTCCACATTAAATACATGAAATATTCACTACTAAAATCTATATCAAATGATGATTTTTTTACAGAATTAACTGGATTATACCATTCTGACAAGAAAACAGCATCTGGGAATTTCTCTTTTACTGCAGGGATTGCCTTATTCCAAAAGTCAATATTCCCCTTGCCTGTAGGATCACCTTTAACCATCTGCCCAGCCATATCAACTCTAAATCCTGAACAACCTTTATCAAGCCAATATGAGCAAATATCTATAAGACGCTGCATGTTCTTTTTTGGAGCATGATCATCTGGTTTATCTTGCCACTTGAATTTTCTCTTATTAAATCCGTAATTGATAGCAGGTTGTATAGCGTAGTAGTTTATCATGAACATGTCTGGACGTTCAGCAATCCCACTAATAAACTTATTATCATTATTATTAAAAGGCTCTTCACCTGGCTTCCATATAAACATATCTGAAAATTCATTTTTTTCGTCAAGTTGTGATGCTTTAAATGCAGGATGCTCTATCGATGTATGCCCTAACACCAAATCAAGTAATATACGAATATTATAGTCCTTAGCTTTTGTAAATAATTCAGTCAGATCCTCGTTTGTCCCAAACCTAGGATCTACATTATAATAATCGGTTATATCATAGCCCCCATCTTTAAAAGGTGAGCAAAAACATGGGCATAACCAAATGGCATTAACTCCTAAATCCTTGATGTAATCGAGCTTTTGAATTATTCCACGGATGTCACCTACACCATCCCCATTAGAATCATAAAAACTAGTAGGATAGACTTGATAAAAAACTGCACTCTCTAACCATTCATACTTCATGAAATATCCTCACCTACATTTCTTTAAAATTAAAGATAATATTTTTATTATTAATTTAATTATTATTAATATTTGATCAAATTATACTCATAATTAATTAATGATATTTTTTTAGTAATCTAATTCTGCTGACAACTAACGCTTCTTAATTATATCGATCGGTTTTTTTCTAGCTACACTAATTATAGGTAAAATGGAACCTATGAATGCAGAACCAATACTCGTAGCTAATACTATAAGAATTTGTCTAATTCCAATGTTTAACAAAGATATTACCATGCCTGTTGATTGTTTAGCAGAACGATTGAAGAAAGCTGCAATAATATATGATAGGATAATAGCTAATATGAAATTAAAAATTGCTATTATTAAACTCTCTGTAAAGAATATATTAAATACATCACGTCCCCTAGATCCTATGGCACGCAAAATTCCAATTTCTTTACGTTTATTTCCAATGCTAGTTGCTATAAAATTCATCAGCAAAAGAGCTGCAAGTAAAATTAGTACCAGCCCTATATAAGTGAATACTATAGAAATCGAGTTGGATAAATTTTCAAACGTATTAAGTGCAACCGCAATGTAAGACCTCATTCTATAACTGTTGTTCTTATCAATATGTAGTGATGCAATCTTATCTATGTCATTAGCTGAGACTTTTGATATCGCATATGACACCATCGGCCAGTCGTCACTATTAATCATCGTTTTGATGTTAGGCCCTGCCATTATTGTAAAATAACTACTAGCATCATCATTATAATATCCAATTATTTTAACTGGATAATATCCATAATAATAGATTATCGTATCGACTCCTTCAGCAATTTCAGCTAATGTCTGAGCTGCATTATCAAATTTTGCAAATATACTTGATGGGATAACGATTTCATTATCTTTAAGTTCTCTGTTATGTTTCCCATCAAAGGCAATATACGGCATATTGATTTCCCTTATATCAAAGGGTTCATTATACCAAGAATGTAATGTACTATCAATTGTTATAGTAGATTCATTCCTGCGATCTGCTTCATCCATAATTTTCTCGAGTGTCTGTGGATGAAAGAAGGTTACTGAATGATAACCATCATAATATATGCTACTTTTCTTATTTCCGAGTGCAATTAAGCTTAGTATTTGATTACTAACATCCAAATTATCTGGCAGTAATGTGTCAATGATACCAGTTATCTTTAAATCAATAGAAACTTGATTACCTTCTGTAAAATAAGAAACTTTAATTATAGGGTTTGAATTCAAGAAATAGTTAGTATTCATTATTTCTGCTGGGATAGAAATCGTTCCATTTGTGTAACCCGCTATTTCATAATGTTCATATAATAGTTTTGTTATTACTATCTCGTTATCATTAATAGGCAATCTGCCTTGAACACTATAACCTAATTCATTTACAAGTGCTTGTGTTATAGGCATAGCATTAACTAACGAATTACTAAATATGTACTCTCTATGCCCATTAGTATATTGATAAAAATCAGAAGGTATTTGATCATAATACATATCAAAACTAATGTAATTTAAATCGTATGCTGGCAAAAAGTTCATGCCAGTTAATGATTTAAGCTCATCGACTTCTTTTTCATACAATGGTACTTCAGTATAAATCTTGGTAGTAGAACCCAGTTCGGTGTATTGATTAAGAAGTGATTTTGTAAAGCTTATATAACTGATGTTTTCACCTTTAAGTGTGGGTTTAATTGACTGTGTTTCACTAAAAGACCCTAATGCGTCTGCTAGACAGAAAAGTACTAAAGCTATTAAGGTCATAAAAATAATTACTGCCAGTCTGAATTTTTTATATCCTAAACTATTAAGTGCCATTTTAAAGGCAACATGTTGAGGCAACCTCGATTTGACTAATTTAAAGTTTTCTGAAACTTCATCGTCACTTATTTTTGATTCATCCGTCTTTTTAAATTTATCGCGGGTAAAATCATCGTTTATATATGCTATTCTTCTAAACTTTGAATTAAGTACTTCATCACTTGAAATGTATGAATCAGAGTCTGCCTTAGCAAAATAATCAACTAGTAATTTAATCTCATCTGGATCTAATTCATAGCCCTTCTTTATTTTAATAAACGAATCATCAAGGACAGTAACGCCGTCACTAACCGCTAGAGATTCGCCTTTCATTTTTTCTATATCGCTTATAACATTCCCGTCAGATAACTCAATTACTCTATCACCATACAATTCAGCATATTCTCTATCGTGCGATACAATTAGAATTAGTTTATCCTTTGATAAGTCTTTTAAAGCATCAAATACTTGTAATCCTGTATTACTATCTAATGCACCAGTAGGCTCGTCTGCCATTATTATCTCTGGATTTTTTACAAGCGCTCTAGCAATGGCTACTCTTTGTTGTTGTCCCCCAGATAACTCGTTAGGCTTTCTTTTTCCAAATCCAGCTAGACCCACTTGATCTAGAATATTTGATATAGCATCATTCGTCGCATTAAGGCCTTGCAACTGCATTGCTAATGCAATATTAGCACCAACAGAAAATTCTTCTAAAATATTATAGTCTTGAAAAATAAACCCAATCGACGTATTTCGATAGCTGTCAAGCTCACTTTGTTTAAATGCTGTAGTTGATTTACCTTTAACTATCATTTCACCTGAGTCAAAACTATCTAGGCCGCCCATCAAATTCAATAGTGTAGATTTACCGCTACCCGATTTTCCTAAAATAAACACCATGCCAGTGTCAGGAAACTTTAAAGATATACCTTTTAAAGCATCTACATTAACACCAGTTTTTGTTGTATATGTCTTTTTAACATTAATTAACTCTAACACAAAAACCCCTATAATACTATTTATACTAGTTTTATTAAATCTATTTATATTGATATCAAATTATTTATGATACCTAATATTTAAACGTTTTATATGCTAAATTCGTAAATTTCTCATGAGAACAACATTTAATATGATTAATTATATCACATGAACAGTCATATGTAAATAAAAAAATAAATGTGTTTAATATGAATTGTTAATTCTAATTGTTGATCTATAATAACTTTTTTATTCGTAAATGGCTCAATAGTTGATTTAATAATCGAATTAGAAAACTAACAAGAGGATTAAGTGTAAAAGGCCCTGGCGATTTTGTTAACCTGATAATATTTAAGCAATTATTGTCTCTTGCTATCCTTTAAATGGATGTTTTAACCTGGTCTTATTTTTCTAATATTTGTAAACAAGTATCTATTATGCTACAAATCGATCGAATATGTAAATCAAATTTAATCTTTAAAAAAAGATATGACTTGCAAAGATAAATTTTAAATGCACAGCAAATAATATTGACCTTTAAAAAATGATAACTCCCAAAATTCATTAAGGACGCATGACTTTTAAGTTAAGTGAATCATCAAATAGAATTGGTTTCACAAAGCTATTTAATACTAGAAAACCTAATATATAGTAGTATAACATCCAAAAATATATGTGTTTTCAAAAATTCCCTGTCTCCATAAATACTTCGGCTTTTCCAATGTAAAACACCACTAATTTTGGAGTATTAACAAAAATGCCAATCTTATCATCGACTCAGTCATCTAAGTTAGGGGTATTTTATTAATTTCATTTGCCCTTGCGTTGTTAATTTTCAATATTTTATAAAAATCTATGTTAATTTACTTGCTACAAAAGCGTTATTATGATAGTATATATTAACCGCACAGAGCTGGCTTATAAGTTTATGCATAGCATAACGCCAAATTTGGCGAGACCTAAAAACGGGAGTAATACATGTACGCTATTATAAAAACAGGCGGGAAACAATACAGAGTGTCTGAAGGTGAACTTCTTAAAGTTGAACTGCTCGATGCTCAAATTGGTGATAAAATTAAACTTGATGTCATATTATTAGCTGATGACGACAAATTTTTAACTGGCAATGATTCAAAAGATGCTTATGTGCTAGCAGAAGTATTAGGCGCAGGGCGAGGTCGCAAACTTCATATATTCACATACAAACCAAAAAAGAATGTACGAAAAAGACAAGGCCACAGACAACCATACACTCAAATTAAAATTTTACAGATAGTAGGTTAACATTTCAATGACTATCATACGCGCTTACCGTGATAATGGAAGAATTTTCAGAGTCGATGCAAATGGTCACGCAGGTTATGTGAGTAATGGTCCAGATGTTGTCTGTGCTGCCGTTTCTACATTAGTCCAAGGTTCACTACTGGGCCTTATTGAGATAGCAAAAGTATCTGTATCGCAAATCTATAAAGATGGTCAATTGACTTTTACAATTCTCGACTCTAACATATCAACACGTCACTCCGCAGACATTATTCTAGAAACAATGTGTGTAGCGCTTAGGGATATTGAAAAAGATTATCCAGCTCATGTTAAATTGGAGGAAATTTATTAATGTTTATAGATATTCAATTATTTGCACACAAAAAAGGTGGCGGTAGTTCTAAGAACGGCCGTGACAGTAATGCAAAAAGATTAGGAATTAAAAGAGAAGATGGCCAATTTGTTTTGGCAGGAAACATTTTAGTTAGACAAAGAGGTACAAGGATCCATCCTGGCAGTGGTGTAGGAATTGGTAAAGACGACACATTATTTGCCCTGATAGACGGATCAGTAAAATACGAACGCAAAGGACGTGATGACAAAAAAGTGAGTGTCTATTCTCTAATCTAAATGATTTATGAGACAAATGATTCTGGAATTGTAGTCCATGATTTAACGGATTTCAATCCTAAACACGTTTTGGAGTGTGGACAAGTCTTTAGATACACTAAAATTTCAAAAGGTTATCGTGTTTTTTCACAAAATTTCACTTGTATATTGATTATTGACGCAAATCGTGTTATAATAAATACATCAAATACAGATTACTTTATTAAGTATTTTGATCTCGATCGCGATTATTCGGAAATCAAAAGGCGATTATCGGGATTCCATATACTGAAAGAGGCAATTGAGTTTGGTAGTGGTATTAGAATTCTGAATCAAGATCCTGTCGAAACTATATTTTCATTTATACTATCGGCAAATAATAATATAAAGAGAATTCAGAATTCAATTGAAAAATTTTGTAGATTGAAGTCTGACATGGTAGATGACTTTTATCCTTTCCCGTCGCTTGATGTACTGGGCAAGCTTCAATATGATGATTTAAAATTTATTGGAGCTGGATATAGAGCGGTCAATATGATTAAAACCATGAAGCTGTTATCTGACGGATTTGACCTTAATCTATCAAGCATGTCTACACATGATGCTAAATGTCATCTCATGAAGTTGTATGGTGTGGGCAGTAAAGTAGCAGACTGTATTCTGTTATTCGCTTACAAAAGGACTGATGTTTTTCCAACAGACGTTTGGATTGCAAAAGCGTATAATGAGATATACGACAGTACTGAAAAATCAAAGAATAAGATAGCGAAAAATCTAGTTAGCAATTTTGGTGAACTTGCAGGATACGCACAACAATATTTGTTCTATTATTTTCGCGAAAAAAAATAATACTTAAACTCTTTGGAGGTTATAGTCATGTCGCAAACAAAACCTAAAATGGTTATCCTCGCTGATATAGCGAGTCTCAGGATTACCTGTGTTGGTTTCCAAGCATTAGTAGAAGAAATTTCAAAAGATTTCGACGTCGTTGCTTGCAAATTCTACAGTTATGTAGCAAAAAGAAATCGTGATTACAATGAATATATAGCTAATCACGCTTTTGATACATTTTTGCCAAGCGCATCAAGACGACGCAATAAACTTGATTCTAGACAAATTATTTCTGCTGTGGAAATTGCAAACTCTATATCTGCTAACGCTGTCGCCGTAAATGCTGTAGGTCTTATCACCGGTGAAGGTGACATACTTCCAGTATTGAATCTTTTAAAGTCTAAAGGTATTGATGTTTATGACATAAATACAGCGGAAGGCAAATATAAGGATATGTATAATGGGTTTATCAATGTTCCAGTATCAGCATTAAGAGTTGGTTATGCTGCGCCTGCGATCAGACCAGGGCAAAAGAGACCTAAGCCTGCCCCAGCTGCCCCAGCTGCCGCTGCACACCATAACCAAAGAATTGATGATGTAAAAAATATTTTAGCAAAATATAAGAAATAAGATAGTCTTCTTATAATAAATATTCTACCTTACCAAAACAGAATATTTATTTATGTAAATTTTCTCAATTTTGATATGTTTTTTGGTGAAAAATATATTCTTGGATGGGCTCCTTTAATAGGAGCCCATCCTCATTTTTTAACCTGTCTGTTAGTATAAATTGATATAACTGTTCAATATAATTTATATGAAAATTAAAATGCCAATATAAATTAGCAATATTACTAGGCTTGATTCTATAGTGATCATAAAAGTTAAGCTGTTTTATTTATGCATGTATAGTTTAAAATACTTGTCGAATCTTGCTGTTATATTCAATCTATTTATAAATGCCTAGTATAAATTTTAACACACGATCAGATTGTATATCTTTATTTTTTTTATGTATTTCCAGGATTTCACCTTTTTAATATTTAAATGAATTTTGGATAGATTCATAACACCAAATATAATATATGTTTTTTATGCCTATGATAAATAGAAAACGTTTGTATTCTATCTAGATTATGATATACTTAAAATAGTTACACTAAAGACCCTTCAGCATTTTCATTTGTAAAAAAACAAATGATATGCTGTTCAATAGACTTTCAATAAAATGAAGCAAATGGTTTTAAGTAACACTAGCAAAATTGCACAATAATTGTTAAAAGCATTCTACCCCATGACTAAATTTGTTTATGTCTCTTAATCTCAATACTATAAAATGAGGTCAAAATATCCAATTCGAATTTAATGATTGCTACCAAAAGGAAATACTGGCAAAAACAAAAGATAAATATATTAGTGGCAATTATGCATTAAATCTCCCAAGTGAAACCTCTGGTGATTGGCACTTTTCGACAGTCTGGTTTTCTAACAAACCAGAAATGACGCAATAAATCAATGAAATATGCGTGGAAATCAAAGAGAGGGAGGACAAAAACCATGTCAAAAGGCGGGGCAAGACCAGGTGTGGGGAGAAAGCGTTTTAAGCCGCTTTACGGAAAAGTTAGAGAACATAGAAAAGATTTTGACGGGCAAATATAAACATAAGTTCCATATAACGTGATTATTGAACTTGCGAGAAAAAATATGATATAATATGCATACAAAAAAAGCAAAGTCAGTCAAATTAGGCTCACTAATAAAAGTAAGTATGAAAAACGAAATCGAAGTTCAAGGACAAGACATAAGTGTTCTAAACGGAAAAGGGACAGATGACTACATATCATTAACGGATATGCCAAAATATAAAAATCCTAATGAAACCGCACTTGTATTTCGCATTGGCTAACCGCAAGGTATACATTTGAGTTCTTAGGGATTTGGGAAAAAGTTAATAACCCGAATTTTAATATACGCAATTCAGTAGTATTAGAAATGAGAGCGGTGCTAATGGTTATGTTCTGACATCGAAACGATGGATGGAAAATACGGGTGCGATAGGTATTATTTCATCGGCAGGTAGATGGCTGAACTTATTCACATAAATTTTAAGTATCTAGAGCTATTATTGAAAGAATTAGAGGCTGTGAGGCATAAAAAAATATAAATATTGACATTTTTCTAATATTAATTCTAACATTTAGGCTTTCATGCGTTTGACTTAAAAATATAAGCGATTCATATGTGCAATGTTAAATTTTGGTATAGTGTTGTGATTTTTTCACAGATAGACAATCGCGCGCATGTATTTGAGGTCAAAAATGAAATTTGAGTGATCAAAAACAGTATTTACTGTTAATTCTACTTTTTTTATTTTGATAATTTTTGAAAATGTAGTATAATCTAGAAAATTATTTACTTATGGAGACCCTCATGTTAAAAGCAAAAATTGATGGCATTCAAGAGGCATGTTTATTAGAGATAAATAATGCGTCCGATTTGCAACAAATTAATGCTATAAAAATTAAGTATTTGGGCCGCAACGGAGAAATTACTGCTGTATTAAAGTCTATTAAAGAGGCTAGTGTGGCTGAGCGACCACAAATCGGCAAATGGGTGAATGATGCGCAAAAATTAGTTGAAGGTATAATTGCCGACAAAGAGAATAGTATACAAGAGATACTAAAACAAAAGCGAACAGAAGAGGAAACATTAGATGTTACTCTGTCCTTGCCACAAGGCAGGTCGATAGGAGCTCTAAATCCTTTAACGCTTATAAAAAACGATATCACTGATATTTTTATTCGTATGGGTTTTGAAGTAAAAGATGGCCCTGAGATTGAATTTGAATATTACAATTTCACTGCATTAAACATTCCAAAAGATCACCCATCAAGAAACAATTCAGACACTTTTTATATATCAGATAATTTATTACTACGAACGCAGACCTCCGCAGTTCAAGTACACGTTATGAAGTCTCAACGTCCGCCTATTCGGATTATATGCCCAGGAAAAGTATATAGGCCAGATGATGATGCAACACACAGCCCTATGTTTCAACAAATTGAGGGACTAGTTGTTGACACAACAGTGACACTTAGAGATCTTAAATCTATCTTAGAAGAATTTGCTAGGTTGTTCTTCTCTGAGACTACTAAGGTTAGATTTAGACCTTCATATTTTCCATTCACTGAGCCTAGCGTTGAGGTTGACTTGAGCTGTAACAAATGCGGTGGCGCTGGTTGTAATCTATGCAAGAGTACAGGATGGATTGAATTATTAGGGGCTGGCGTTGTGCATCCTAATGTGCTAGAAGAATGTGGCATTGATAGTAGTAAATATAAAGGCATTGCATTTGGTATTGGAGTAGAGAGAGCTGCTATGATAAAATACGGTATTCATGATATGCGATTATTGTTTGATAATGACATTAGAATATTAAAACAATTTAAATAGGGCTTGAATACTTTATACTATGCAACTATTCCTAAAAAGATAGTTGACATTCAAATTGTGATTGCATAGATGAAGTTTGATTTGATATAGTATTTTGCATAAGTCTGAAATTCTTCCAGAATTGATTGTTATATTTTACTATGTAAGCTTGATTATTTTAAAATACATTAAATTAATTGTAAACTGACTTTACATAAATAATATAGCAAATAGTGAATTTAGCTTAGAATTAATACTTAATTATGTGCCGTCATATTCATATTTAAAATCGTAATGTGGAGCGTTTAGATCGAAATGTTAGTACCAATGAATTGGTTAAAAGAGTTTGTAAATATTACAATATCTCCAGAAGCGCTATCTGAGGTGTTAGTATCGCGTGGATTTGAGATTGAAGGGATTCACTATTTAAATGAATCCATAGTAAATGTTTTTTCATGCAAAATTCTAGAAATCAAAGAACATCCAAACACAAATGCCCTTCATGTATGTAAAGTTTTAGTTAATGATAATAAGATCAAACAAATAGTCACAAATTCAAACACTTTGAATGTGGATGATATTGTCCCTGTTGCTTTAGATAGTAGCAAGTTAGCAACTGGTACTGTTATAAAAGCTAGTGAAATACGATCAATTAAATCTGATGGAATGTTTTGTTCAGGTGCTGATTTAGGATTAACATCTGACGATTATCCTGGGGCTAGTGCAGATTCTATATTAAAATTTGAGACTGGTGTTGATCCTGGTATTAACGTCAATGAGATTTTGGGCTTGAACGATGCAGTTTTAGACATTGGGATAACTGCTAATCGTGGAGATGCAAACAGTATATATGGTATTGCTAGAGAAGTTAGTTCTGCACTAAAAATTGACTTAAAACCTTTGTTAATTAATTACAATGAAACCGTTGATCATATATCAAATCATATCACACTTAAAAATGAAGAGCCAAAACTATGCAGTAGATATGTAGCTAAACTAGTCAAGAATGTAAGAATTGAAAGATCACCTAGATTAGTTATTGAGCGTTTAAGAGCCGTTGGGATTAAACCAATTAACAACATAGTAGATATAACAAACTATATTTTAATCGAATTAGGGCAACCTATGCATGCATTTGACTTAAAACGGGTTAATGGGAATATAGTTGTGAGATGCGCTGAGGATCAAGAGCGAATAAAGGCTCTTGATGGAAAAGAGTATCAGTTAAAAACCAATCATCTAGTGATAGCTAACGCACATGACCCAATGGCAATTGCAGGGGTCATGGGAGGTGCTGACTATTCAATATCCAATGACACTACTGATATAATTCTTGAATCTGCAGCGTTTGCTAAGGATTCCGTTAGGCAAACGTCCCAAGATTTGGGGCTTAGATCCGAATCATCAGCTAGATTTGAAAAAGGGATTGACTATTATTCACAAATGGCTGGGATTGAGAGGGCTCTTACGTTAATAACAGGACAAAAGATCGGCGATGTGGCCTTTGGTGTTTTAGATACACAACCAATTCCACTTTATGAACGTGAAATTGAGTTTTTACCAAAGACCATCTGTAATATTTTAGGGATTACAATTCCAGCTAAGAAAATGCTTACAATTCTAAATGGATTTGGATTTGTACAAAGAGAATGTGACAACCAAATTTTTATTAAGGTCCCATTATATAGAGACGATGTAACAAATTTGCACGACTTAGCAGAAGAAATTATACGTGCATATGGTTATGATAAATTGGTAAAGTCAAAGAAGCTTGATTTAAATAGATTTGCTGTTTTAGGTGGTAAAAGTTCAGAGCAAACATCAATTGAAAAAATTAAATCTATATTAGTTTCTAATGGTTGTTATGAGATATTAACCTATTCATTTACCTCACCTAAGACATTTGAGCTTTTAAATATCCCTCAGGATGATAGCTTAAGAAGAGTCATAAAAATTAAAAACCCATTAGGCGAAGATTATTCTGTAATGAGGACTACTTTGATGCATGGCATGCTAAAATCCTTATCAACCAATTATCAGAGGGGAAATAAGGCGGTTAGACTTTTTGAGATTGCAAAAGTATATGCACCAGTTGATTGTGAACAATCATATCCAATTGAAAAGAATCATTTAATCATAGGGTCTACGGATGATGATTTTTACACATTCAAAAAAGTGTTAACCGAGTTGTGCGAGCTGTTTAAATTTGGAATTGCCTTTAGAAAAGCTAATATTTCCTATCTACATCCAGGACGAGCGGCATATGTAATCAAAGAGGGAACTGATGATATAATTGGTGTTTTTGGTGAAATCAGTGAGGACATTGCCGATAAATTTAATATTGCAAAGCGGATATATGTAACAGAGATTGATCCAGCCTTCTTAATTGATACTAAAAATGATATTACATATAAGCCAATATCGAAATATCCTGCTGTTGAGAGAGATTTTGCTGTTGTTGTAAAAAAAGAGGTCGAGTCAAAGACAATCCTAGATATAGTTAATGCATCTGGTGGTGAATATTTAATAAACACTTATGTTTTTGATGTTTATACAGGTAATCAGGTTGAGGAAGGTTATAAAAGCATAGCGTTCAATATGGTATTCCAAAGCACTACACGCACGCTGAATGACACAGAAATAACAGATACCACAAAAAACATTCTAAAGAATCTAGCAAATATTGGAGCAGTATTGAGATAGGAGTTTAAATTGGTTTCAAAGTCAATAACTACGCTTGAATTTAATAAAATCCTCAGTACAATAGCTACGTTTGCGTCATCTACTACAGCTAAAGAACGGATACTGTCAATGTTGCCTTTGTCAAATATTGACGATATTAATAGGATTTTGGACGAAGTTGAGGAAGCGGATAAGGCAATATATGAGTACTCAGTTTGCCCAGGTTTTGGCTTTGATGATGTAACTCACATCATACAAAAGGCTGATATTCTATCAACACTAACGATGGGTGAACTGTTGAAAGTATCTGCATTATTGAGATGCTCAGACAGTGTAAAAAAGTCTATTAATAAATTGTCAGATGTGGGATCGCCTAAGTTGCTATCTTATGCAAGAGAAATATACGTCGATCATGCATTGCAAAATGAAATTGACAAAGCTATTCTGTCTGATGATGAGATTAGTGATGATGCTTCTCCTGAGCTTAGAATTATTAGACAGAAAATAAGACGCGAAAATGATCATATTAAAACTAAATTATATACTTTTGTTAATTCAGCGAATTATTCGAAGTATCTGCAAGACAATATAGTTACTATACGTGGTGACAGGTATGTGATCCCAGTAAAATCAGAATTTAGAGGCGCAATTCCTGGACTAATTCATGACCAGAGTGCATCTGGGCAGACAATATACATTGAACCTATGGCGATACTAGAGATGAATAATAATCTGAAAGGATACATTCTAGACGAAGAGCGCGAGATTGAAAAGATTTTGAGGCTGTTTACTGTCAAGGTTAGCAATAAAAGCTCAAGTATATATGCTAACTTAGACAAACTCAGCTATCTAGATGAGATCTTTGCAAGAGCTAAGTATGCATCATCAATCCGCGCAATAAAACCCAGAATTAATGTGTTAGGCATTACTGAAATAGAAAAGGGCAGACATCCTTTAATTCCAGATGAAAAGGTAGTCCCCACTAGCATCGCAGTTGGTAAGGGCTATGACATGCTTTTTATAACAGGTCCTAACACAGGCGGCAAAACAGTCTCATTAAAGTTAGCAGGGTTGTTATCTATAATGGGTGCTTCGGGTTTGTTTGTTCCTGCTCGTGATGCTGACATATGTATCTATGATGATATATTTTGTGACATCGGAGATGAGCAAAGCATAGAACAGAATTTATCGACATTTTCATCACACATAGCAAATATAGTGTTGATCATAGACAGCATAACTAGCAATTCGTTAGTGTTATTAGATGAATTAGGTGCAGGGACTGATCCTGCAGAGGGCGCAGCACTTGCAGTTGCAATCGCAGATCATTTGAAGAAAGTGGGGTGCAAAGCCATAATTACAACGCACTATAATGAATTGAAGGAGTATGCCTTTACTAATGAGCGTGTGCAGAATGCTAGCATGGAATTTGATCCAGTATCGTATAGCCCTACATACAAACTGACGATTGGATCACCAGGGCTCTCGAATGCAATCATGATCGCAAGGAAGCTGGGTTTAAATCAAGAGATAATTGAAGCGGCGCGTCAAGGTATTTCTAAGGAGAAGAGACAGTTTGAACATGTATTAAGCTCATTAGAAATAGCTAGAAAAAATGCAGCATTGCATGAAGAGGAAGCTCAGCGTTTACTAGACGAAGCAAAGATAACGTCAAGAAAGGTTGAGGCTGAACGCGATCGGTTAGCTGCTCAAAGAGAGAAGCTCAATGAGAATGTCAAGAAAGAGACAAAGCGTATGGTCGAGGAAGCTATGGAAGAAGCAAACGCTATAATTTCTAACATGAAAGCTCTACTAGACGACCCAACTGAAGAGGACTTGTTCAAGGCTAGAACTCTCAAGAAATCTCTCACTAAATACATAGTAAACGAGGATAATGAATTTGACGAATTTGATAATGTTATAACAACTGAACCTATCATTGCTGGGGATGCGGTTATGATTAAATCAATCAGGACAGAGGGCACTGTGGCTTCAATAAACTATACTAAAGGTACTGCTGAAGTCTCATTTGGTGTTCTAAAGTCAATATTCAAAATTAGTGATCTAATTAAGTTAGATAAGAATGGGTTAGTTTATCCAGCTACATCTCAAGCCAAAAAAGGCGGTCAAGATCCTAAGCTAAGGAATGATGGTTTTTCTCCTGAGATAAACCTATTAGGACAAAGAGTATATGAGGCAGAGGCTAAGCTGGGTGAATATATTGACAAAGCAATTATTGCTGGGGTCAATCAAATAACGATAATACATGGATTCGGCACAGGTCGGTTGAGAGACGCTGTTCGCCGATTTTTAAAAGGACATTCTGCTATCCAATCATTAAGAAGCGGAGAATATAATGAAGGCGGAGGCGGCGTAACAGTTGCTGCCTTGCGTCGATAGGAGATTTCACTAATGATCTATTTTGATAATGCAGCGACCACAAGATGTGGCAAGCACGCTATTAGTGCTATGATCAAGTATGCAACTGAATTTTTTCATAACCCGTCAACAACGTATGCACAAGGCATGGCAGTTAAAAATGAAATAACGCGCGCGCGTGAATCTATACTAAATGCGCTCTCAGGTGAGGGTAATATTATATACACCTCGAGTGGGACTGAGGCTAATAACCTTGTTGTTTTTGGTACCAAGAAGCTAAAGGAATCACGAATTATCATATCGGCTAATGAACATGCATCGATTGCATTACCTGTAAATGTACTTAAACAGAAAGGATTTGATGTGGTAGTGTGTCCTGTTGATGAGTATGGCAAAGTAAAGTTGAATGAATTCAAGAATGCATTGACAAAAAACACGTCGCTTGTCTCAATAATGCATGTTAATAACAATACAGGTGCAATTAACGAGATAGAGAAATTAGTGCATCTAGCAAAAGAGGTCGACAGTGACATTCTTTTTCATAGTGACGGGTCTCAGGCGTTTGGTAAAATGCATGTGAATCTAAAGAAATTGAATGTTGATTTGTATACGATATCTGGTCATAAAGTAGGCGCTTCAAAAGGAATCGGCGGGCTTTTTGTAAAGAGAGGTTTGAACATAAGCCCGATGATGTTTGGTGGGGGTCAAGAATTTGGGATTAGACCTTCTACTGAAAATGTGCCTGGGATTATGGGATTTGCGGCAGCAGTTAATGACTTTCAGAATACTATAGATGCACGTTTAACTAGAGTCAAAGCAATAAGAGACCGACTAGAAAAGGGATTTAGACATATTCGTGAACTTAAGATTCTCTCAAACGATGATACATCTCCGTATATCTTAGCAGTTGCTTCTCAAAAAGTAAGAGGCGAGTTAATGCAACATGCATTAGAGAGAAAAGGTATATTAATAGCTACTGGTAGTGCATGTTCATCAAACAAGATGTCAAACAAAGTAGCAGATTCACTAGGTTTGATTGGGAATTACAGGTATGGCTTAATTAGAATAAGTCTATCAATTGAAAACTCAGTGGATGAATCACGCGAATTTTTAGATACATATATTAAAGCTTATAAGGAATTTTCGGGTTATGGCGACAGAGAAAGGACAGAGAGAGATAGACGATCAAAAAGTGGCTCTAGAGAGTTATGATGTCATAGTAATTCGATATGGTGAGTTGTTTTTAAAGGGAGCTAATAAATCCTGGTTTGAAAGTGTTCTTGCAAAAAACATCAAGTTTGCTCTTAAAGGGCACAAGTATGATTTCCAGAGAGCCAGATCGCGTGCCTATATTGAAAACTTCGAAAACGATGATATAGATCTAATCATTAACAAACTTAACAAGGTGTTTGGAATACATAGTCTAAGCATAGCAAAGAAAATAAAAACAGATATTGCTAATATTAAGGTATTAGCCTCACAAATATCACCCAAAAACGGAACATTTAGAGTAACTGTAAATCGTGTTGATAATAACATTAAAACCAGGTCTATGGATATAGCAGCAGATATTGGTGGATATATGTTATCTAGAGCTGTGGGACTTAAAGTTAACTTGTTCAACCATGATTTTGAGTTAAATGTTGATATCAGAGAAAATGGATATTCATATATTTTCTATGACAAAATAAATTGCGCGGGTGGGTTACCATACTCATCAGGCGGTAAAGGCATGCTCTTATTATCAGGTGGCATTGATAGTCCAGTAGCGGCTTATATGATGGCAAAACGTGGCGTTAAAATAACCGCAGTACATTTTTATAGCTTTCCCTACACTGGGGAACTAGCACTCCAGAAAGTTAAGGATTTGATTAATAAACTTAATCCTTATATACCACGCATGGATTTATATATAGTACCATTTTCACACGTCCAAGAGTCAATTGACAAGAACTGTCCTGTTGAATACGCTATAACTCTTGCGCGGCGATTTATGATGCGTATAGCACAAATTATTGCAAAAAAACGAGGTTGTGGTTGTCTCATAACGGGTGAAAGTTTAGGCCAAGTTGCTAGTCAAACTATGGAGAGCATAAATGTTACAAATAATGTAATTGATCTGCCTGTTTTGCGTCCTCTTATAGGTTTAGATAAGTCAGAAATAGTTAGTATTGCTCAAAAGATTGATACGTATGAGATTAGCATACGCCCGTTTGCTGATTGTTGTACAGCCTTTTTGCCAGACAAGCCCGTTATCCATCCAACCATTGATAAAGCAATTGAATATGAAACCAAACTCAATATAGATGAATTAACTGATAAGGCTATATCAGAAATGGAGATATATTCGATTTACAAAACTATTTTTAACTAAAAACACATAATAGCAATACTGATGAAATTTGAAGTTTTAGGCATATCATATATCAAATTTTAACAAAACTATTGAAAATTTTGTGTCAATATGATATTCTATATAAGTTATATTTGCAATCTAGCAATCCTACAAGGAGGCAAGCAGTGCTGTTAGGCAGGCGCAAGTCTATCAATTTAATAATTTTTGTATTAGCAGCATTTGTCATCTTGACTGTTTTAGTTTTGTTGTCTCTTTTAGTAGATACTCCTCTAATTACTTCTGAAACAGGAAGTATTAAGGCTTTAGCTGAGGGTGATGATACATTTAATGTGTCGTTTTCTGAAAATTCTGATGAAAATGGGAATTATGTTGTTACATATTCAGCTGAAACACAAGGCATACCATTTCAGTATATTAAATTTGAGAAAAATGATCAGCCCATTACACTAGAGCAATCAGATGTTACGATTACATACCATATATTTAATTCAGACGGCAGTACTACTGTCACTACCAACCCAACTAATGCTGCTACATATAAGGTGACTTTTAATTACGATGATCTTGAATGCGAGAAGTTATTCATAATAACAAAAGCAACTCCTGAAGTTAATATAGACGGGAGAGGTATTACCACAACTGACGAAATAAATTACACCGTAGATTACCATGTTTTTTATGGATTTGAGTCTTCACGAATTAAAGGTGTAAAAACCTCTGAATATTTTTATGTTGAGGAATTATCAATTGAATATGACTTTCTAACATATGATAAAGAATTGTATGGATATGGTAATGATCTAAAAAAACCACCTGTTAACTCAAGTGGGGAATCATATTCGGCCAGATTTGTTTTTAAAGGTAATGATAATTATGAATCAATAGATCGTACAATCAATTTTACGGTGAAACCAACGATGGTTCATGCTGTAGCAGCTTCTGCCACTGTTAGATACACAGGATCACCAATAAACCGTACCATCTCATATTATTCATGGGGCAATGATAATACAACAATAAATAATGAGTATATAACTCAAGCTGATGCTACATTCACAATAGTTCACAGAACTGCAGATGGAGCATATGTTGAGTATCCAACTGATGCTGGTGACTATTATATTGAATCGATCACATCAAAATCTGAAAACTATGTGTACGCAACGGCCTCTGGCTATCCTACTACATCATTGATGATTACAAAACAAACACTTACGATCGGTGTTAGAGATCTCACAACGCGACAAGGTGAACTCCCTAACTTCGTATATACTTATTCAGGTTTTGTAAACAATGAATCTGAGACAGTTTTGGATTTAAGTGAGCTTCGCATAAATGATATGCCTGATATAAATGTGCCTGGAAAGTATGTAATAAAGCCTACTGGTGCAAAATCAAACAATTATCAGTTTGGATACAAGAGCGGAAATCTTACTGTATATGCAATCAGCCTATCAACTGGTATTGAGAACTCAGAAAAACAAAATCTTGTAATCAATGGGACTTTTCAACCAGGCACACAAGTTGATGCCACAGCTTTTAACCCAGATTCTGCTGAATCTAAGAGAGTGGCTAATGCTTTGCGCGATGCTCAAAATATCTTCTTCTTAAGTGATGTACAAACGGTATATCAGTTTCTTTATACATCTGGTGGCGTAGTATCAACTGGAGTTTGTACAATCTCAGTTAGTGGCGTTGAAACTTCAAATCTGTTTTCGTATAAACTAGCTATTGTTGATTCTAATGGAAATGTTGTTGATATAAAGAATTTTGCATTAAAAAACGGTGTTCTGAGTTTTAATTCTTTTTCATCTGGTTATATAGTCTTATATAGAGACAGTTTAACAACATATGTAATAATTGCTATTATAGGGTTAATTGTAATTGCTGTTATATCATTAATAATTGCAAATAATAATTCATATAAAGATACTAAGGCAATGATACAAGCAAAAAAAGAGAAAGCAATGCGCAAGCAAGAGGAGGCAAATGTAAATAAAAAATATAAATGGTAGTTATAATTATTTGTGTTTTTCGATTTCTTTTGCTAGTTTTTACTATTGAATGTAAAAATAATGTTTTGTTGAATTATTTTAATATTGATCTCAAGTGTTTTTCTATTATCAATAACTTTAAGATATTGTGGTATACAGCGCGTTAAGCTATTGGCAGTTTGATTCTCAAGAGGATAATCCATAAGGAATTAATTATCCATACTGAACACTCTTATTATATCGTTAGTAATAATAAAGTAAAGCTTTATGATTACAGGAACGATGAATATTTTGAAAAAGTATTGACTAAGTATGAATCGAGTGAAAACCGAAAGGATAGAGTCCCCCGATCCCCCGCTTGGGGAGGGATTTCATGAATAACTTTATTATCATGCATTTTCACTGTCTAGAGCATTAAATTAAAACAGCGGAACAATTCGTCAAATAAATAATTTTGATTCATGCGTTTCCTTAGTATTAGAGGCAAATTTAAGGATTTGCAGTGCATATTTTGGGTTCAAAAAACAGCACGCGACACGAGATTGACGTTCACATTGCGGTTAAGCGGTACAGAAAAATTTATTTTTAAGGAGCACTCAGCCGCGTTGTTTTTGGTGTTGTTTGGATTTTCTTTGATTATTTTAAGAGGCGGGAATGATAGAAAACATAAAGTAAGTAAAAGGGATAAAAGTGGCAAACTGAATAAGTAGAATTGCCTAGAATATACGGATTTTTGGCAAATATAAAAACTTCTAAACGTTCCCGCTCTCGCACCTATCTTCTACTAACCAAATATATAGAACTTCAAATCTTTTAAATTTCTAGTTTTATTTCTCCTGAACGCAGATTAACAATTTCATTATTATCCTTCTCTATTATTAATGAGCCATCAGAACATACGTTTAAAACTCTTGCTTTAAATGAATCCGTTGGCGTTATTGCTTTAACTATTTCACCAATGAACCCCATGCGTTTTTTATAAGCAATTAGTGTTTTCTCAAAATCAAGTCCAAATAGCGGATCCAAAATGCCATTAATTAGTTCAGCTATCAATTTATTCCTCGCTATACCTATAGGCATTATTGGATAAATGGATGTAGCAATATCAGCTATTTCGAGTGGGAAATCAGTCGTTGAGACATTTATTCCAATACCTAACACTATCCATTCTAGCTCACCATTTTCAAGATTGGTTATGCCTTCTGTGGAAATCCCAGCAACTTTTTTTCTATTTATTAAAATGTCATTTACCCATTTTATTGTTGGGATTTTGTCAGATATCTTTTCAATTGCTTCACATGCTACAACAGCAGCATTCATCGTGATAAATGCAGGAACAATATGCTTGAATAAATTGTTTTTTAAAACAAAACTTATATATACCCCTGTGTTCTTAGGCGAATAAAAAGTATGTCCACTCCGTCCACGACCTTTTGTTTGTTCGTTGGATATTATGATTGTTCCATTACCATCATTTGATAATGCTTTTTCCTTCGCAATTTTATTGGTAGACTCTGTACTGTTTAGAATAGTAATTTGATCGGCGTCAGTTTTTCTTATAAGATATTGTGAAATACCTGGAATTGATATCATATTGCTGTCGCTACCTAGCTGATAACCTCTTTTTGACACATCAATTTTATGACCATCAGATCTTAATCTAGAAATAATTAACCAAATGGCATTGCGCGAGATCGATAGCTGATTGGCTAAATAACCACCAGATACAGGTTGGTCACGATTTTTTTCTAAATAGTAAAGAACTTTCATTTTGCTTTCATACATGATTTAATCCTATTTGTTTTCATTTGATAAATTTTGTCTATAAAATTTAGGAGAAACGCCATACTTCATTTTATAAAGGCGTGAGAAATGCAAACTATCACTAAATCCAGACATATGAGCAATTTCGTTAATATTAAGTAAGCTTGTGTCCGTTGATATTAATAAGCGATTAGCATTCTCAAGACGGATTTTCCGTAGATATTGAACAGGTGTTATTCCTAATTCCTTGATAAAAAGCTTCCTCAAATATTCTGGACTGTGTGGTATTTCCTTCATGTAGCACAGAAGATCAAAATTTTCATCTGTGAAATTTTCTAACAACTTCTCTCTTAAATAAAGTACATACCTAGAATAATGAGTTTCCGCAGATTGGCTTATTATCAAATTTAATATGAGATCCAAATAATTCTGAGATATAAGTTGGCAACCTTTTTTCTCAGACACAATAGACATTTGCAACCTCTTTATGAGAATTCTTATAAACCCATCCCGATCAGATATTTTGAATGGATTTTTTTGAAGAGTATCCCAATCCGATACTACTAAATGAATATTCTTAAATCCACTATCAGAAACATTTGTATGTAATACTTTTGGTGGGATTATAAGTACCTCACTTTGTAAATATGTGATAGATTCATGATTAGAAAAATCCAATTGCCCGTTGCCGTGAGTACAATAAATTATTTCCCAATCAGAATGTTTGTGAAAAGGAATTAATTTAGTTTTTGGTTGTTTTGCGATATATAATAAGGATGCCATAATATGTTACTGCCTATAATAATATTAATACTACTCTCACACATCGTGAGTAAAAAGGTAGAATACACTATATTATATAAACTTAAAAGCTAAAAAATAGCATATACCTAAGGCATAGAATTTCCGTTTCCATAAATCGTAGACCCTTAATCTATAATACATTAATAATATAGACAGTAATATAGAAAATGATACTACAATATTTTTTTAAGATGAGGTAACTCCAATTCAGGAATTGTCATATAAGATGGGCATGCTAGTATAGTAGGTGCAACACGTCCTTCATCCTGTTTAGTTGTAACAGGACCCGTCATTAGCCTACTATATAGACCAGCTACTTTACCATTATATAAAAATATACCAGTCATGTTATTATACATATCATACACAGGCTCATTTTTATCATTATAATAGAAATTCTGCGTTTTAAATGGAGTGCAATATTCTTGAAGAATATAATCAGTATTTATTTTATCATTGATTATTTGTACCCACTCATCTAGAGAACAATTTAACCCAGCTTCAACACCGTATGAACCGTATTTATCTGAGGGCTTGATTAACCACTTATCTTTGTTGTTAATCACATCATCGTAATCAAATAATCCAGTCTTAAGCTCATAAGTTCTTGGGATATGCTGATTGATGAATTCAATCTCATCATGTGTCAAAAATGATTTCGTTTTGTCTAAATGTAAAATTCTGAATATATTCTTATTATGTACAACTTGTGTTCTGAAAGCACCAATCAAACAAACTTTTTTTTGTAACACCGCCTGAATAAAGTCATTGATTTCCGATATGCGATCCATGCATTCTGACGTTACGGCGCGTCTATAGATTGCATCGATAATTAATCCTGCCTCATCTCTCAAATA
>JAIRMA010000093.1 GCA_031259085.1 Christensenellaceae bacterium | reverse complement strand
GCACCCTCTCGGTTATCATCTGAATTTCTAGCATCCGCATTAAGGTGCACAGTATATTCCTCATTTTTAGCTACTTTCTTAATAGTAGCCTCTGCATTCAGCCTTTCAACTTCACAACGAAAATAAGCAAGAGGGTCATCATATTGATCTTTATATAAATCCACATATCCAATAGTACGAACATTTGCATATTTAATTTTTTTTGTCTTGCTATCATAAAATGACTCCATTATACGCAAATATGTACCATTTTTACGATTAGTTACATTTAGATACATAGAGAACCTCTAATATTAAATTAAAATTTTTGATTTTTTATAGCAGCTGCTTGGAATCAAAACCTTGCACATATTATACTATGAATTATAAAAAAAAGCAAGAAAACGCGAAAGAACACAAGACTTTTACTTTTTTTACTGAGGAGGATGAAACATTTTAATACTAATAAATTTAATTGAAAATATGGAAAATATGCTAAGGAATAAACAAAAATCACACCAAATAAGTGTGATTGTAAATAAATAGTTGTTAAATGTTATAATAGTGCTAAAAAATATTAATTATAAAATTTTTGATTTGTCCGATTGATTTTAGCGCTCAATTGCAAATAAGAGGTTTTAAGTATCTAGAACAATTATTGAAAGAATTAGAGGCTGTAAGGCATAAAATACCATAAATGTTGGCATTTTTCTAATGTTAATTCTAACGCTTTCATGCGTTTGCTCTGAAAATTACTGGTATTTAATGATTTAAAGAATCAATTAATCAATATGAATTTATAAGTCATTTGTATAAATTTATGGCTAGAAATAACATTGGATTCTTAGACAAACTAGAATACGCCCTTTTAATCTAGGACATTTAAAAGGACGTATTTGATAATTATAATTAAAGTTTTTTATAACACTTTTAAGTGAGTTTACTCACTAATTAATTAAAATCGTCTTTATTTCATATGGATTGAATATTAATTGCTCGATGTTCACAGGGGTTCGATCTTTTTCTAACATATTAGTACTATAGCATTTACTATATTCCATAGAACAGATTAATTTAGCCCTTGTCGCTTTACCAGAATCCTCATAAACTCTCACTACAATGCCTGTTCCGTCTTCAGATGGTTTTATCGTTTCTATGACTATATTTTTCTCAGTAGATTTAACTAATGAATCAAAACTGGTTTCATTATCTACAATTATAGGTGGGTTCGAAAACTGATAGGCATATTTAGCAGTATTTGAGTTAAATACATCTTGTCCATGTGGATATAATGCAAATCTGATTATATGTTTTCCTTTATCAGCATGAATGCCAGGATACATCGTGCTCCTTAAGAGGTTAAGTGATAACAAACCCTCCTTAACGCGCCATCCGTATTTAGATTCAGAAAATATCGAAAGCCCTTTATTATCTTTACTTACGTCTACCCATTTGTGCGCACATATTTCAAATTGTGCTTTCTCCTGAGGGGTCTCATTTTTAGTGGATCTTGTTATATTGCCCATTTGGATGTCACATGTCACAATATCTGAGAAAATTGAGGGCTTAAAATTTGCTCTCAACATTTTTCCTGTTTCCTGCCAATCTATTAATAATACAACCTCAATATATGATTTACCAGCAGTTATAATTACCTTCTCATTTAAAGTTGATTTACCATACGTATAAATAGAGTCACGTATTATTTGAGGATCGCTCTCATCCATGTTGGTTTTAATTAATTTAAACTGTTCTGGGGTTTGCTTTGTGTAGTCTATGTTTATATCCCATGCATTAGTCTTAGTTGACATGTCTTTGTAAACCGCATACCTATTTAAATACTCGCCAGCAAATTCTTCCTTATACTTCTTGTTAAATAAACTTACAATCTCACCAGTTGATGAGAACTTAACTACTAATTTATCGCTCTCTACCAAATTAGGGCCTGCTGTACTAACAACTTTTTCACCAGTGTATTCTTTCATTGGTGATGCGGCATATGGAGGCAGGTCAATTTGGTAATACTTGTTATTATAGCTAACTATATCCTTTAAATGAAATGCTGTAGCATTTATGGCTGATGGTGTTTGATAATCATTTGAGATCGAAGAAATCGCTTGATTTAACATTTTTGTTAAATCATCAACTATTATCTCATATCGAGCTGTACTCTCATCATACACTCTACTTATAGATGACCCTGGAATAATATCATGAAATTGATATAATAATATCTCTTTCCAAATAACTTCCATCTTTGCATATGGATATTTTTCACCTGACAATGAGTATATAAATTCTATATTATGAATTAGAGTCTCAATCTTCTTATTGTATGTTTTATTCCTAGCCTGTGAAGTATACGTGCCTTGATGCTTTTCAAGATACAACTCACCTTTATATACTTCCAATTGATCTTTTACTTTTTCAAGCTCCTCAAATAATTTTATTGCAGGAGCATGTACGACTTTTGGCATTCCAGTATAGAATGTCTCGCGATTAACAGCTTCTATATGACGCTCTCCTGGCCCACCACCGCCATCGCCAACACCATATAACATGCTAAAAACTTTAACCTTGTCCTTTTCAGGATAATTTTCAACAGCACCATATAAACATACAGGTGTAGCACAACTAACATAATTCTCTTCGGGGGGCATATGTGTTAGTACTTGAGTCCCATCGATTCCTTCCCAGATAAATGTTCTTTTAGGGAATTTATTATGCTCATTCCAGCTCATCTTGATCGTTAAGAAATAACTCATCCCACACTTTTTAATGAATTGTGGGAGATTGCCGTTAAATCCAAAGCAATCAGGCAACCAGCATATTTTGGACCCAGAATCGAATTTTTCTTCCCAATACCTCGATCCATACAAACATTGACGTATGATGGATTCGCCTGACGTAACATTAACGTCACATTCAACCCACATCTGCCCTTGTACTTCTATTCTGCCCTTTGCTATTTGTTCTGATAACTCTTTAAAAAGTACTGGATATTTATGTTCAACCCAATCAAATTGCTGTGGCTGGCTAGCACCAAATATATATGAATCATATCTTTGAATATTTCGTAGTTGGTTAGCAAATGTCCTACCAGCCTTCCTTTGTGTCTCTCTGAGAGGCCAAAGCCATGCGAGATCAAGATGTGCATGCCCAGTCGAGTAGACAGTGAATTCAGACGGAGTGCCTGTTAACACCTCATTCTTAACAGCGCGTCTAGCTGCAAGTATACTTTCACTCGTATAAGGTTTTGCAAGAAATAATGCTTTTTTAAATGCCTCTTTTAGACTAGCATGTTTTTCTTTTTCAGTGTCTTTATCAGTTATAACAATTTGCATTGCAAGCAGTACTAAATCATAGTATAAAGCTTTTAATTCGTCATTTACTACTACAATATCTGCTCTTTTAAAGATTGCTTTAGGCGGTGACAATTCGTTCTTAAAACGATTATTCCCTCCCTCAATCCACATATCTATTTGTTCACCAGCAACTGCCTTCTGCTTGTGCTCAATATATTGTTTACCTGGCGCTGGACTAGTAACAAAATCAACTAGATTATAATGGGTTGCAAGCCCTTGAATTGGTGTTCCTGTAGTAGAATCAACAAGACACCCCTCTGCACCTATAGATATTAAAAAAGCAACATGTTTGTTTTGCGCGGATTGCGGGATTTCTCCTTTGAAATGAAACCACGAACATCCATACGCCTTATTAGACCAGAGGGTGCCTGGCGTTATGGGCCTATAATTTAATCCATCTTTTTTTTCAAAAGGAATAGGTTCATTATTCTCAACAAACTCAGCAGATAATGTGCCGATTTTTGTGTAGATGCGTTTTTTTAATGAATATAAAGCTAACTGTGTTTTAACGTTAGCAAAGTATTTTACATATTTAGTCATAAAAATAATAATAATTTTTTTAATATACATTGAACATCTATGATTTTCTTTAACAATCACTCGTGTTAACACTACATGTTAAGTTGTTAAAATTAAACTAATTCTGTGATAGTTCTTATGCTATTCTGTTAATGATATTAAAAAACCTTGTGTTAGAATTGTTTAATTATATCATTTAAGAATGTTTATTGCAAGAATAATATACATCATTCAGTCTTCAGCTGGAATTCTCCAAATATTAAATTGGAATTGAAGTGGATCAGGAGGCACATCACTCTCCCCACTTAAATATTTCGCATTATTAATAGTCCAAAAGACATATTGAAACAAGTTCCCACACTGATCTGAATATGGAATTGTCATACTAGAATATGTCCAAACATCACCATCCGCTCTAACTTCAACTGTACCAGCAAATCTAAATGTAGCTGGCATAGGTGAGGCTTCAGTAGAAAATCTATAAAAAGCTATCTGATATTTTGGGGGGACTACTTCAACATACTTAATCTTATCCCCAACAAAATCAATTCTGTATACAGCAATAAAATCTTGATATCTATTAAGGAGCTTGCCATTATCAGTATTGCACAACTTAAAAAAGTATGCAACCTCATTTACATCTGTGACCATTGCACAACTTTGAGCGTCATATGGAGCAGTAGCAACACTATCATCTGTGAATTCCACTTTAGTCCACTCGAAAATGTTGTCGTAAACATCTACTGGATCTGTAGTCGGCACTGGAGACATCCTGATTGCACCTTGTGACTCAGCCCAAACCAAATATTCTACGCCATCTTTTACTACTGTGGATATACCTAGAGTATTGCCTATGCCTTCATGAGTAGAGACGTTATAAAGCTTAGCTTCTCCGCCTGTTATTAATGGGCTTAAGTCATATACAACTAATAAATCAGATCCTCTATTTGCAGAAAATCCGTGCCATGTTGTAACCATAAAAAGATAATCACCAGTGATTTGAAATCCGCTAGCGTGGGCGACATCTAATTCAGGATCGTCTATATGAAGCGGGGTTTCAATTCTTTGTACTAAACCACCACCATCCTGTAATATTAGAACAATAGCATTTTTTCTTATCTCATAATTCCCGTTTATAGCTATCACCATAAAATTTCTATAACGTGATATGCCCTGAATGTGAGTATTATTGTTTTGTCCTTCTGATACGTTTATATCTGTTGCATCAAATCTTTCAACATAATTGATTTCACTTGGTACCCCTACTTCTGGATAGTTAGCAACAGTTTCGACAACATTCTTAGCTCTAAGGCTAGTAAATGTAGGCGTGTATGGTGATACATCAGGATCTTGATCATCATTACAAGAAACAAGTATGGAAGCGGATAGCAAGACAGTTATAACTATTAAAGCTATGGTTAAAATTTTTTTTGACATGAGCTTTTCCTAAATAAATACATTGGATAATTGATTTTTTTAATTATTTTAAATATTAAGATCCCACTATCTAAAAAGATAGTGGGATCAACTTATTATTTTTCAACTACTAAATATTCACCTTGTGCATAATAGGCCACTTTGAACATAAGCCCACCAACGGTGCCTGCGAATTCTGGGGCACCATCTATAAACAGTTTTTCTTCTCTAATGTATGCTACCATATCTGCTTTTGACATTAGTATATCAAGAGCTAATGATGGATTCTTAAATTTCATAGCAAGAAATGGCTTGCATCTCTTATACTCCCCACGGCCAGACATGCTTTTGCCAGTCTTGATTCGAAGCCATGACTGTAAATCTGGGTATCCCTCTATGATTAAGGCAAAAGCCCTATCAGGACTATTGTCTGTCACTGCTTTAATGTCTGGATGTCCCATTTTATTCAGTCGGCTAATACCATTGGGTAAAAGATAGAGGAATAGCTTGCATAACATAATTTGGTCTGGTAAGTTGATTGGTTTTTCTTTAGCTTGCATAAGACCAGCCATTCTTAATAAGGCCATCAAAACTGGCACTAATATACCAAGTTTACACAGCCCTTTAATTTTCGGCAACGGCATACCTTTACCTGTAAAGAAAATTACAAATTTTCTGAGGTTGGGAAAAGCAAATTCCACATCTGGTTTTTCATGAACCTCACCAACATGCGTGGTCCATACGCCATTTTCTACAACAAAATGAGTTGCTAGTTTCCCGTTTGGAGCATCAGCATCTGCTGCGCTAATTTGAAACACAAAACTCTTTCCTTTGAATTTATCACCATATTTAGGTTCACTCTCGCAAATGACTTTTAATAATGGTATGGCAGCATAGAAAAATATTCCAGCGGCATATCTGTCGCTTTGAGTAATTTTTACATCTTTTGCCATTTTACACCTCGTCGCCCCAATCCTCGTCTTTTTCTGCATCCATCTTCATAACGTCAAGAACATTCTTTACTATGCCCTCAGCATCAATTTGATGATGTGCCATAAGATCTTCGTGTAATCCAATAGGTGACCATTTGTCAGGAATACCAAGTTTTCTTAATATGCAGGATTTACCACCTTCTACGATTACTTCAGCCACGGCACTGCCCAAACCACCTATTACTGTATGATCCTCAACAGTTACTATCTTTCTTGTGTCCATTACAGCTTGTAGTATGGCTTCGCGATCTATAGGCTTTAAAGTATGCATATTCAATACTCGGGCTTTTAGCTTATGATCATGATCTAATATGCTTGCAGCTTGCATTGATTGATAAACACACGATCCGCAAGCAATAATTGTTACATCAGTGCCTGGGTTCATTTCAACTGCACGGCCTACCTCAAATCCATAATCAGGAGTGTTATACACTACATTATCAAAACCTCTGTTTATACGGATATAGAAAGGTCCATTAATCGCTGCTGCTGCTTTTACAGCGTTGGCAGTTTCTAGCCCGTCAGCTGGACATATTACAGTTAGATTTACCATCGTTCGTACAACGCCTAGATCTTCAATTGCATGATGTGTAGATCCTGCCTGACCAAATGAAGTTCCACCATGTGTAGCGATTATTTTAACGTTAGCGTTCTGATAGCAAACATCAGTATGAATCTGGTCTAGAGCTCTCAAGCTAGCAAACACTGAAAAACATGATGCAAATGGCATGAGACCAGCCCGAGCCATTCCTGATGCAATACCTATCATGTTCTGTTCAGCTATCCCAACATTGAAAAAACGATCAGGGAACTTCTCAAAAAAATCACGCATTTTCGTTGAAGTAGCTAAGTCTGGACTTAAACATACAATCGTTGGATCACTTGCACCGAGCTCAGCTATAGTTTTTCCAAATATCTCTGCTGTTGCTAACTTTGTGCTATCAACAGCTGTAAATGTAATTCCGCCTGCCATTTACTTACCCTCCTTTTCTGCTCTCGCTAACCTTTTCTTCGCATACTCTGCTAAATCGCTCTTTGCCGTATTATATTTTGCTTCGTCTAAAGCTCCATAATGCCACTTATAATTACCAGCAGCAAATGATACGCCCTGTCCCTTTACGGTATCTGCAATAATACAGAATGGTTTAGGTCCACCTGCTATTGCTTTTTCTAAAGCATCAGCTAGCTTTGGAAAGTCGTGACCATCGACCACAATAGTTTCAAAACCAAACGCTTTCCATTTATCCTCAAATGGTTCTAAAGCCATAATGTCTTCTGTGTTGCCGTCAATCATATTATGATTTCTATCAACTATGGTTATGAGATTTGAGGTTCCGCGCTTAACAAAATGTGACGTGGCCATCGCTGCTTCCCAGACCGACCCTTCATCACATTCACCATCGCCTAATATAACAAATGTCTTATAACTCTTACCCATCAGTTTACCGGCTAAAGCCATGCCAATTGCAATAGGTGAACCATGTCCTAATGAACCCGTTGATGAATCAAGTCCCTTAACTTTGTTACTATCTAAATGGATACCTAGTTTGCTACCAGTTAGGTTGAATGTTTTAAGGTCATCTCTTTTTATGAGGCCTAACATTGAAAACAACGGTGCCAAAATAATACCTACGTGTCCTTTAGATACGACTACTCTATCGCGGTCAGGATCCGTGGGGTTCTTTGGATCAAAATTAGCGTACTTATAATAAAGAATGGTTAGTATATCAGCACAACTAGAGCTACCTCCCCAATGCCCGCTACCAGCCCAATTGACTGTTTCAATGCACAAGTCACGAAGCTCGGCTGCCTTGATCTCAAGGTCTATCCACTCTTGCTTTGTCAATGCCATGTGTGCAATTCCTCCTACTTTAGATTAATCATAAATTTGCGTTATAATATCTTATAAATTAACGTTAGTAAAATAATAGCATAAAATGTGTTATTATTCAATAGTAAATTCGTTTTTTAATGAAAATTTTCTTCAATTTATAGAAATCATAGCATTTATTAAAATTAAACTTAATAACTTACAGTAAAAAATGAATTTTTTTTGTATTGATAGTCTATGAAATATAACACTAAATAATAAATTTAGCATAACCTTTATGCACTGAATCTGATTGATTTAAGTCACTCTAATCTCATTCAAACATCGTGCAACCTGCGCTTTTGAATTCTTCTAGATATTCTAAGAGCTCTTCTGTCGTTATTTCTAGAAATTCTGCTAAACAATCTAGGCACAATGCATGACTATTACGGCCCAAATATTTTTTTGTTAAGCCAATCTCGTTTTTTGTTACGACTTTATCACAATTGGCGCATTTTATTCTTTCCTTAGTCCTCAATTTATTTCTCCACTTTAACTTTAAATTTAGGCATTTTCTTGTCTCTGAATTCAGTATCAATATAACCTAATTGTGTCAAAATAATTCCTCGCATAGATACAGCTGGATCAAGACAATATTTTTTAAAATCCTTTTCTGATATTTGCTCCGATCTTCTGACGTGAGGAAACAGCAATTTTAAAAAACCTGTAGCTAATCTCTTAACAGCCTCTGTATCTCTAGTATCAGCTTTAGCAGGAACTACTATTAGTTCGTCAATTATCATCCTATATGAAACATCGTCTCTCAACTTATGCAGTATATGAGTAAAATATTCTGTATTTAAAGCAATACCTGTCATTTTAAGATCTTCGTCCATTCTTGGGATTAACCAACCCTCTATAAACCCATGAAACCGATCTAGAAGTGCGCTTTCTTTAAATAGTGTGGGTAATTTATCAAACAATTTACCTTTAGCGCTCATTTCAGATTCATCAACATTTCCAAGCAACACTACACCTGCTGCGGCCGATCCTGACCATTTGTCCCCACGATATGCTCCCTCTTCCATATATGTTTTTAATACAGATCGCATATCGCCAACATCATCACATGTTATAGTTTGTATTTCATCAATTCCTAAAAAATCATAATGGAAAATTAATCCTTCTAGACTCTTGCTTTTATTATAAAATAAATTTGATCTAGATATTTTGCCGCCTGACAATAAATAAGTAAACCTGCTAAGCCTCCCAAATAAATATGATTTTCCAGTGCCTTTAGGCGCTAATTCCATGATATTAATACGTTTTTCTACAAAAGGTAATAGCCTTTTTATCATGGTTAACTTGTTGATCTGATCCTCATAACCATCAGGATTATAATCGATTGCACCGAGAATGATATCTATCCATTCGTCAATATTAAAATATTCTCTCAAATCTTTATATTGATCTAAATCCGATTCATTATATGGGCAAAAGCTAATGAAGCTTTTAAGAGCAATTAATCCGCGCTCCTTTTTGCCAACAATTTCATTTACATATTTTAATTCTACAACTCCCCAAACCTCACTTCCAGTTGTAAGCTTATCTCTAACACGCTCCCACACGTCAGATTTAATAGTGGTCTCACTTTTTTTTAAATTAAATTTGGGTAATGTAAAAGTGATTGTACCACTATTAATGTCGATATCAGCTTTGATTTGTGTCAGTAGCTTTATTGATTCATAATCGAATATTAAACGATCCTTGATAGTGTCCCACTCGTCTTTTTGTGGTAAATATTTTTTTATAAAGTTTTTAATAGACTCCATATCGTACTCATAGTCAAGATTCTGAAATTTCCTTAACAAATAGTCACGCATAAATGATGGAAGGTTACAGGTTGAAAAGAAGTTTGATTTTTTTAAATCCTTATAAACTATCATATCACTAAAGGCGTTTTTTAATTTCCCCTTAAGTTCGTCTGTCAAACTAGATCATACCTCCCATTGGATCGTCAAATTTATCTTTTTGGTTGAATTTAACTTTAATTTTTTTTAATACTTTTTCTCCATTTGCATAAAGATCGAATTTAATTTCCCCTGCTTTACATGGCAAACGACATTCATAATTTTTAGTATTCTTGTTCAATTTTAGATCATATTTATCTAAAATTGTAGTAATACAACTAGATGGTATTTTTTCAATAATTTTAATATATGCCTCGACATCTTTGTGATTGAATTGTACTATTATCGGATCCGCGCAGTTTTTATCAATATTTAGTTCATCTTTACTACATATTTTAGCTGTAATTTTCGCAATTTGTATTTCGATGATTGGCACCATTATTTCTTCTAACGTGGCGCCTCCGTGCATTTCATAGCCAAACTTCTGAGAAGAACTAAAACGGTCATAATTAGCCATCACACAATATTTTTTATCCGCACTAACTATAACATTACTATGATTAGAAATTTCTTCATTATACAAGCAACATCTCCCACCATGCCTCCCTCGCTCATTGGCTTGTTTTGGCACCTTTATGGTTTTACCTTGCCAAATGCGAGCTAGTCTACTAGAGCCATGATCGGACATAATTATGTATTTATGATATTTATTTTTTTCAAGTTCCTTCTTTGCTCTATCAATAATTTCAGATAGGTATTCTATTTCATCTACAATATATACTGGCATATTATTTATCGGAACTTCGTGTTTTAGGTTATCTAGTTTCTTTACTTTTTCATCTTTATCGTATTTAATCTCATAAAAATCGCTGTTTTTTGATGTTATTGATGGTAAATTTGACTGCCCTACTCTAATATTAACGCGGAGACCTTTTTCCTTGCAATATGCTTCTATAAACCCGCAATATTCTATTCCCAGGCAATCCACAAATAGTGTGTATATCTTACCATTTAGATCAATTTTGCGACACAGTTCATTACGATATTCATATTTAGTGTATTGCTTACTCTTAGCAAAACTATTAACCTTTTCGATAAAGACGCTTTCTACTTTGTTTTTGAACTTCTGCATTTTGTATTCATTTATATATGAATTTAATACATTATCATCATCAACCTGAAAATCGTATTCTTGCATATAATAATATAATTTTGGGTAAATGTTTTTTGTTATTTGATTGATTTCATTCAATGAACGATTGCTCTGTGAAAGACATGTTAGAATCTCAACACGCTCCTTTGGAGTTAAGTCAGTTAGATAGTTAACTTCATCAATACCAAATTCTTTTCCATTTAGCTTGTCTAAATAGTTATCTAAATAATTTGACTCATTTAATTTAAATGTTAAATTATCTAATATTTTTTTACGCTCTTTATAATATTGATCAAAATTAGTATCATTTTTAGGGATTTCTATTATAGTATTAAATATTTGAGGTAAAACATCATCTATGCAATTAATATTATCTGCAACAATGCTTAAATAATCATCATCCTTTTTTCTTTTGAGCAATATGAGCCATATATAAATTAATGTTTTGTTAAACTGATCATAGTTTTCATAATTAGATATTGCTGTATCAAAACCCTTAGTAAATATGCTGTTAACATAATCTAAGAATCGCTTATCTCCCATTTTACTATTTAAATTACAGTAAAACTCTTGTTCAAAATTAGCAAAAACATCTGCTTTAAAGATTGAATCCTTCTCTTTTAAATATTCAATTATTGGTTGCTGTTTAATTACATTATATATATCTACTTTAAATTTTTGATGCTTCCATTTGTCAAGAACATAACCCACACATGTACCATGTTTCTCAAGATACTTGAAATAATCAATTAAATTATCAAACGCTTTCTCATTAGTCGCACCTGTTTTATAACTTGATATTATAAGCTCAGGAATTTGAGATCTCTCATTGCTATTGATAAAATAAAAATGTGCCCTGTATTTCGAATTTGGGTTATTTATTAAATAATCCTTTAACTTATCACGTAATCCAAATGCAACAAATAATAATTTTTTTTTATTGTTATTAACCACTCCAAGCTTTGATACTTTGTTAAAATAACTTTGTAATTCTTCTGCTCCACCTAGAAACGCACAGACATGAAATAAACCAAACACCACTGTTTTTTCTTCAACATTTTTAGCGGTTAAATATAGTTTGTATGCTGATGGCAATCCATCATCATCTAAACAATCTGTAGCATGTATTACATTGTAGCGTGCTGACGTCTTATTATATAATGCCTCATAGTCTGACAAATTTTCACAATTGGCAATAATAGGTACCCATGAATCTTTGTCTTTAAATTTTTCTATTACATCCTCAATTGTTGTATCATTATAAGTCATTAGAATCCATCCCCTTCAGAAATTCAAGAGCCACTAATGTATTATTATCAACCATTTGTTTTAGACAATCTTTTGCTTTTTGGGCATCCATTTTATCTATTTTATCTATAATCTTATTTTTTTTATTAGTAAATATATAATCTGCTTTCTCTTGAATGCGCTTTTTTATTTCTTCATTTGGATACCAATCATAAACAGGTGTATCTTCTAACATATATATAATATCATCCTTACTTTCATTTAGTATAATAGAATATTCTCCAAGGAGTTTTTCATCAATTTTTTTTGCACCTGATATATTATCACGAATGTTTTCCCATGTGTCATTATCTATTCCTTGTAAAAAATCTAATGCTTTATTACAATCATCATACGATACTGATTTTTCTAATGAATTATTAATAATGTCAAAATGACTTTTTGTTTTATTCAGTGACTTTAAATCAAAAAAACATAATATTGGAATTTTATGT
>JAIRMA010000086.1 GCA_031259085.1 Christensenellaceae bacterium | reverse complement strand
ATATATCAAAAATCTTAACTCTAAGCTTTGGCTACACGATCAGCCGCCTCTTTCATTATTTGAGACTCTAAAATGAACGCCGTTTTATCATCTGATGCTGTACAACAAAGTCGTCAGAGTACGACGGGACGTGCACATTGATCAACGGATCGCGCCGTTTGACAGCACGACGAAGTAAATATTCAAGCGGTTTGTCCATCATGAACTCGAACTGCATCACATAAACTTTCAGATTTTTTGCTTTATATGATGTTAAATTGCTACGAATTAGCTGGATCCGAACTCTAGCAGGAAATTTTCTAAACCTTCAGATTTTAAAGGATATCTTAAATACAAATGTGGAGACATTCGAAAAAAATCCAAAGTGTTTAGGAATCAAGGCTCAACAGTAGATTCTTGTTCTAGATAATTGTAAAAAAGAAACAAGTATTTAAAAGACAAAGGTTAATCATTTATCGATTGTAAATCATCTAATGATAAAGTAAAGCTTGGGAGGAAGTGTTCTATAAAATAGTTAACTTCAGGATACTCGTCACGAATTACCGGGTTTTCAAGAGATGTTCTAGTAGATCGATGCGCTGTCTCGAATTCTAGATTACCCTGTTTTATTTCTTCAATGCATTTAATGTGGGCCGCGATGCGATCGGCACATTTTACAAGAAAATACTCGGGTGATGTTTTGTCAGGATTTAGTATTGGGTTATAAATTGCATGAAATTCAGCGGGCAGTGTTGACAATAACATATTAGTAGCATCAGTCTCTAATTCTCTGTATGCCATTGTTAATTTATCATTCCAGTACTTAATAGGTGTTGGCAAATCCCCTGTAAATACTTCAGATACATCATGATACAAAGCTATTTGTGTAACTAACCCTGCATCAATATATTTGCCATATATTTTGCTTCTGATGATAGCTAAGCCATGTGCAATTTGTGCTACTTGTGCTGAATGTTCTAAAACATTTTCAGTAGAAATCGAACGCATTAAGCCCCATCTATATATGTGCTTTAATCTTCCCAAAAAAGCAAAAAAACGCCCAGCGACGTTAGAAAAATTTCCCATACACATCCTCTGAGTTTTAGATAACTCATTTTCAAAAGTAATTATTGCATCTTGACCATTATGTCAAGCAACAGATCCATTGCCTGGTCGCCCAGATCAGCAGTGTGATTTAGGTGTCTATAAATTTCGCGGTATTTGAATATTTTTTTGTGATCATCATCCTCAAATAAAAGTGCTAATGCCTTAGTTGTCATATCACCAATTTTGTTTTCAAGAGATTTTACAAATATTGCTTCATCCCTTGAAATTGCTGGATGATGTTCAATGTTAGCAACTGCTAGAGTTATATGTTCACACATTTCAACTAGTGCAGCTGTCACATCTATCATTTCATCATCAGGTCTCACATTAAACAGACGAATTTCATCTACAGAAGTTTTAGCATAATCTAATATCTCGTCTAGTTGACTTGAAAATCTAAAAAGATCTTCTCTGTCGATTGGTGTTATAAAAGTTTTATTTAGCTCGTCAATCAAAACGCGCCGCACCATATCGCCCTCAGTCTCAGCTCTTAGTACTGCATCCGCTATTTTTTCATCATGCGTTTCACAATAGGAATGAAGAAGATGCATTCCAGTCGCAGCAAATTGTGCTTGTTTTTCTAAAAATTCAAAAAACGAAGGAGTCTCTTTATTTCTGAATTTGAATTTCATAGTAGTGCCTCACTTAAATAAGTTCAAAGACCTATTATATTTTCAAGATTACTTTAGCGATGAATAAGTAAATACTAGCGCCAAACCCCATAGCCAATGGCAGAGTTAAGACCCAGCTTATAGCTATTTTAGATGCCACACCCCATCTCACGTGCCTGAATCGTTCAGCGCTTCCAACACCAATAATAGCAGAGGACATCACTTGCCCAGTACTGACCGAAACACCAATATTGCTAGCAAAAAGCATTAATGCACTAGTTGATAACTGTGCAATTACAGAGTGCATTGGTTGCAATTTAAATATTTTTCGACCCACTGTATTAACCACTCTAAATCCCCCTAACGCAACTCCAGCACCGAGAGACAAACCCACTAGTAATATGATCCAAATCGGTAATTCGGTTGGGGCAAATGAAGATAACCCTAAGATACTTATTAGCATAATAATACCTATAGCTTTCTGTGAATTATTCAATGAGAATGTCGCAGATAAGGCTATTATGTTAATACGTTGCATTATTATGAGAATATTATTAATTTCACGAGGCATTTTCCACAAGAGCCGTTTAGTTAATTTTGTCAGAATATAGGCAAGTATCATTGTGCTGACAGGAGCTAAAACGACCATAAGTATAATGTTTACAGTAACGTATTCTTTCCACTGAATTGAATTAAATCCAAATGCGGCGATTCCAGCTCCAATCAATGCACCTAATAAAGTATGTGAGGTGCTATTTGGGATTTTTAATGCGTAGGCAATACCACCCCAAATTGTGGCACCAATCATTCCAGATAGTAAGAATACAAACGCTCGTTCCGTAGAAATACCCGCAAAATAACTAGGATATACAGTCTTACCGCTAATATTAGCTGCTAGCATGAATCCTTCTGTATTAAATAATTTTGCAATAGCAAAGACTAGTAAAGGAATCAAGAATTTAGTAACAGCTGCAATTATAATAGCAGTCTTAGGTTTAACCGCACGTGTTGCAACCGTAGTAGCTATTGCGTTTGAACCATCATTGAAACCCATATAGAAAGTATATAATAAAACTAGAACAAATATAGTTGTTGCAAAAGTCCCCATTATAGTATGTCCACCAAGCTCGAATTAAGCTATTGCTGCTTTAGTAACAACTTTTATCTCGAATAATAAGAATTGATTTAAATTTAGACATTCATAAAGATAAAATAGCATTTTAAGGATAGAAGGTCAAATATAAAGGATAATTATATACTAAATTTTAAGATAAATCAAGAACAACAAACAATTTCTTAAAAATGTCAGACGGCGAAAGGAGTTTAGTCAAAATATTACAAATTTCGACTATCTTAGAATAAGTAATTATTCTAAGTAATTGTTCTAATGGGAATGGTTAAATATGTCGAGATTTTTGTGCTAAACTGTATAGTTCTAGCTTTTCACAATCCAAAAAGCATGATTTTTTATTTCTTATATCGACAGTGAAATTATAATTTTTTTTGACTTAAAAAAGATTTGTTAGGGAGGAATTTTTATTCTCTTTTGAGATAAAAATAGTCAAAAAACATGCTTTTTCGATAAAAAGGGTTATCCGATTCATGCGTTGTTTTGTTCTATTTAAGATTCTAGGTCCAAAGCCTTTGACGTATCAAACGCTACTCAGGACATATATTCAATAGTTGATTATTCTCAATACCTTTGTATCCTATTTTAAGTTATCTCTTTTACTGAAAACATTCTCATACAATGATCTGAGATTTGTTAGAAATCTATCAGAGTCTTTAATTTTGTCGTCATGTTGTTACGTTAATTTATCATTGCATGCAGGTCATATTTTACATAAAAATTATAAAAAGCTAAATAATTATTGAAGAAGTAAAAATAAATTTCAAATAATGCACAAACTATATTTGTAGAGAGTAATACATTGTATATTACAGTGATGATTAGTTTCAATAAAGGAATTTTAGAAAGATGTGGGGGGTGGAGCTAGTTAATTTATGAAAGGCTTAGAAAATCAAAATTATACTCTGTTTTGTAAAATTAACAAGAAATTCACAGATTAAGTATTGATTTTTTATGAGATTTAGTATATAGTATATATATGGAAAAACCAACTGGGAATTTCGCTGAAATAAAGGTGTTTGCCAAGGTTAATTTGGCATTAAACATTAGTGGGATTAACGGGTTAGGATATCACACCTTAGACACAATCATAACTAGAGTACCTGTGTTTGACGTTATTAAAGTAACGCTTAGGACTGATTCCTTAGTTAACATTAAATATGACACAGGTGTTTCATACATTAATGATACAGCTTTGAAAGCGGCACGGTTTTTAATAGATAAGTATAATCTGCCAGGTGCTGATATTCAAATAGTAAAACACATCCCAGAAAGTGCGGGTCTTGGCGGCTCATCAGCTGATGCTGCTGGTGTTTTTTTAGCGTATAAAAAATTATTTAATTTTGAATTAGATAATATGGAACTGATTAAAATCGGGTCAGATATTCCTAGTATGATGCAACATGGTGATTTATTATTAAGTGGCGTGGGTGAGACGATTAAGCACATATTACTTGATAATTATTATGGTATTATTCTGATAAACCAAGATTTAAAAGTTTCAACACGTGAAGTATATGATTGTTATGATAAGGTAGGTGGGAGTCAGTGGGATGTTAAGCGCTTTTTTAGAGGTGTTCTGGAATTTTCTAATAGTCTTGAAAAAGCGGCTATGATCTTGTCTCCACAGATTAGTGAGCTACGTAAAACATTAGAGGATCAAGAATTCGAGCATGTTGTTATGACTGGCAGTGGTTCCGGGATGGTTGGATTTTCTACATCAAAGACACTCCGTGATCGAGCCTTTACTGTATTAAAGAAAAAAGTTAATAGACATAGTCAGATGCTAATTATTTCATTTGAGACTGAGGAATGAATGAGAAAGGAAAAGCTAGAATTGCCTGCAATTCAATTTAATGAGGGTACTAATTATGAGACATACAAAATGATGAAACTATATTATGTCTCTAATGTTGGCAAGAAAATGTGGCGTTTTAGGTGTTGGGCTCCTAACGCTGTATCCGTATCTATAATAGGGGACTTTAATGAATGGAACAGAGATGCTAACCCTATGAAAAAAATATATGGCGGCATATGGGAAGGGTTTGCAGCATCTTTAAAGAGATTCGATAATTATAAATTCAGTATTGAAACTGCTAGCGGTCAAATACTTAATAAAACTGATCCATTTGCAGTTCATACAGAGACTCCACCAGGGAGTGCTGGAAAAATTTATGATCTAACAGGATATCGCTGGAATGATGACAAATATTTAAGTTATGTTAAAACGCGTAATATTTACACATCACCCATGAATATCTATGAATTACACGTCGGCTCATGGAAAAGACATGCTGACGGTAATTGTTATAGTTATAGAGACTTAGCAGAGAACCTAATACCATACTTAATGGAAATGGGTTATACGCATGTAGAGCTTATGCCAATAACAGAATTTCCATATGATGGTAGCTGGGGTTATCAAGTGACTGGTTTGTTTGCACCATCATCACGGTTTGGTACCCCCCATGATTTTATGTATTTTGTAGATAGATGTCATCAATCTGGAATTGGTGTAATCATGGATTTCGTAATCTCGCATTTCCCTAAGGATTCATATGGTTTATATGAATTTGATGGTAAACCGTTATATGAGTATCAAGATGAATTTAAACGTGAACATAAAACATGGGGAACAAGAGTCTTTGATTATGGGCGGCCTGCGGTACAGTCTTTTCTAATCTCTGCTGTTTGTTTTTGGTTGGAATATTACCACATAGATGGCATGCGTTTAGATGCAGTAGCAAGCATGTTATATCTTGACTATGATAGACAACCAGGTGAATGGACGCCAAATATACATGGAGGGAATTATAATTTAGAAGCGATAGCATTTCTAAAGAAATTAAATTCAGTAGTCTTAACGCGATTTCCGTATGTCATAATGATTGCAGAGGAGTCTACAGCATTTCCGATGGTGACATTGCCACCTGATGTGGACGGGCTAGGGTTCAATTTTAAGTGGAATATGGGATGGATGAACGACATTCTATCATATATAAGGATTGATCCGTTTTTCAGAAAGGGATCTCACGATAAATTAACGTTTTCATTAACCTATGCTTTCAGTGAAAACTACATATTGCCTTTCTCTCATGATGAAGTTGTTCATGGAAAAGCTTCCATGATTTCCAAAATGGCGGGCGACTATGACTCCAAATTTGCTGCCTTAAAAGCATTATATGCTTTTCAATACGCTCATCCTGGGAAAAAGCTGAACTTTATGGGTAATGAATTTGGACAATTCATAGAGTGGGATTACACTAAGGAATTAGATTGGTTATTATTGCAATATGAAAACCATTCCAGATTGAAGACGTTCATTAAGGATCTTAATCATGTTTATCTTAATCATTCTGAGCTCTATGAAAAAGATAATACTTATGAAGGTTTCAAATGGATTATAGTTGACGACAATATCCAGAATATAATAGCTTTTGAGCGCAAAAATAATGCAGGATTAAGTCTTATTGCGATCATCAATTTCTCGGATGTAATGCGCGCTTCTTATGAAGTAGGCGTGCCCGAGTCTGGTGAGTATGAGATAATTATAAATTCCAACGGGCTTTTATATGGGGGCAATGGTCCCATGCAGGCAAATATAAAAACCGTGCTAAAAGAAAACCATGGGTTCAAACAATCGTTGGTATTAAATTTAGCGGGGAATTCTGCACTGTATATTGCAAAGAAAGCAATAGTTGAAAACATTATATAATAATACCTAAATGGAGGATTCGTATGTTGACGAAGAAAGAGTGCGTTGCCATGCTTCTAGCTGGTGGACAAGGAACTAGACTAGGTGCGCTAACACAACGTGTAGCAAAACCTGCAGTTCCATTTGGAGGTAAATATCGTATCATCGATTTTACTCTTTCAAATACGATTAATTCAGGCATTGACACCATAGGTGTTTTAACACAATATCAACCGTTTGAATTAAATCAGTATATTGGAAATGGTCAACCCTGGGACTTAGACAGGTTAAACGGCGGTGCTTTTGTCTTGCCTCCATATCAGAAAGCCAAATCTGGCGAGTGGTATAAAGGAACTGCAAATGCTATATTCCAAAACATTGATTTTGTTGATAGGTATAAAGCGGAGTACGTGTTGATCTTGTCTGGCGATCACATTTATAGAATGGATTATTCTAAAATGTTAAACTATCATAAGACTAAGAATGCTGATTGCACTATAGCAGTGCTAGATGTGCCTCTTGAAACAGCCTCGCGTTTTGGAATAATGAATACTTTAAATGATAATGCAATATATGAATTTGAGGAAAAGCCAAAGCATCCTAAGTCAACTAAAGCTAGCATGGGGATATATATATTTACTTGGGAAAAACTACGTAAATATCTTTTGTCAGATGAAGCAGACAAAAGTAGTCATAATGATTTTGGCAAAAATATAATACCCGCAATGCTTAGTGCAAAAGAAAAGTTATATGCATATGAGTTTGAAGGATATTGGAAAGATGTAGGAACCATTAGCTCATTATGGGAAGCTAATATGGATATGTTGGATAATAGTTCTGGGCTTAACATGAGTGATAAAGACTGGAAGATCTATGCAAGAAACACGGCAGAACCCCCACAATTTGTTGGGAGTGAGGCAGTAATATCGAATTCTATAGTTACAGAAGGCTGTAATGTAAATGGTGTTGTAACTAATTCAATAATCTTTACAGGAGTAGATATTGATGAGGGTGCCATCGTGTCAGACAGCATAGTAATGCCTAATGCTAAGATTTCAGCTGGGGCTGTTATAAAACATGCAATTGTGGGTTGGGGCTCAAAAATAGGGAAAAATGCTTGTGTGGGCGAGACGCAAACGGCCGCTATTAATGGCGAATGGAAGATTGCAGTAGTGGGACCTGATGTATCAGTAGATGATAAAACAGTTATAAAAGCTGGTGTAATGGTTGAATAGGAGAAACAGACAATGAATAACAAAATGATGAGCGTATTATTCGCATCTGGAAATGAATCTAAGTTAAATGAATTAACAATTCACAGAACAACGGCATCGCTACCATTTGGTGGGAGATATCGTTTAATAGATTTTACGTTATCTAATCTAGTTAACAGTGGAGTAACCAGAATCGGAATCATAACACGTAGCAATTATAGTTCCCTTATGGATCATATTAGAATGGGCCGTGATTGGGATTTAAATCGTAAAAACAGTGGTATTGCTGTTTTCCCGCCTTTTGTTTTAAACACATCAAGAGATGTTTACAAAGGCAAGATAGAAGCAATTTATACAATAACTGATTTTATTAATAAATCTCCTGAGGATTATGTGATAGTTGCTAACTGCAATATTGCTGCAAATATTGATTTCAACGATGTTTTAGAAAAACACATTGAATCTGGCGCGGATATAACGATGTTATGTCATAATGGACAATTGACATCGTCTAGACGTGTTGTGATTACAACAAACGCTAAAAATCGTGTAACAGACATATTTTTTGTTGAGTCACCTAGTCAAAACGAGCGGTTATTGAGTTTAAACGCATATATACTAAAAAAAGATAAACTGGTAGCATATGTTGAAAATGCTTATGCTAGGGGGCATGTTGACTTTGAAAAGGATGTTGTCTTTGCTGAAGCATCATTAGGTGCTGTGAACGTGTATGAAGTGCCTGGTTATGCATCTATTATAGACGATGTAAAAATGTATTACACAGAGAGCATGAAGCTGTTGAATTTTGATACCCGTGAACAATTATTCGGAGCGGATAAAAAAATCTACACAAAGGTTAAAGATAGTATTCCGACAAAATATGGGAAAGGCAGTTATGTTAAAAATTCGTTAATTGCAGATGGTTGCACAATAGATGGGACTGTAGAAAATTCAATTCTTTTTAGAAATGTAAGGATAAAGGCGGGAGCTGTAGTTAGAGATTCTATTATAATGGAAGATGGAGAAATAATGGAAGATAGTACACTAGCCTATGCAATAACAGACAAGAGTGTTACAATAAAAGAAAACAGACAAATTTCTGGATTCTCTACATATCCAATTGTTATAGTTAAAAATAAAGTGGTATAATTAATATACTAAAAACTCTAATGTCAAGGAGGCAGTACAATGAAAGTTTTATTTGTAGCAGCTGAGTCTGCACCATTTATTCGCACTGGTGGACTAGGTGACGTTGTAGGAGCTTTACCATCAGCATTGGTAAAAAATAAAGTAGATGCACGGGTCGTTCTTCCACTATATTCTGACATTTCAGAGACCTATAGAGATAATATGATATTTATGGGCTCAGTCAATGTGCCACTTGGGTGGAGAAATCAGTATGCGGGATTATTTACTATGGAATACAATAAAGTTATTTATTATTTCATAGATAATGAGTATTATTTCAAAAAGAAAGGGCTATATGGTTATTTTGATGATGGAGAGCGTTTTGCTTTCTTTTCGAAAGCTGTTTTAGAATTTTTGCCACTAATGGATTTTTATCCAAATATCATACAGGTTAACGACTGGCAAACTGCTTTGTTACCAACATATTTAGATGCATATTTTAGGTCTGTCGAAGGTTATGAAAATATAAAAACGATCTTGGCAATTCATAATATTGAATTCCAAGGTAAAATTGATAAATATTGTATTCATAACGTTTTTGGATTGCCTCGTGAAATGTATAATGTAGTTGAGTATAAAGGCGATGCAAACATGTTAAAAGCTGGGATAGAATCCTCTAATAAAGTAGTGACGGTATCGCCTACGTATGCTCAAGAAATACTTAATCCATATTTTGCATATGGACTGTCTGAAATATTAGAAGCAAGAAAATACAAATTGTGTGGGATATTAAATGGGATTGACACTGATTTGTATAATCCATTGCAGGATAAATCTTTGTTTCAATCATTTTCTGCTAAGAGCTTGCCAAGGCGCAAAAAAAATAAAAAAGGTCTGCAAGCTATGTTAGGTTTGCCAGAGTGCGATAAGCCAATAATTGGCATGATAACAAGATTGACATCACAAAAGGGCATAGATTTGCTTTTTGCTGTAAGTCGCGAGATTATGGACCTCGACATACAAATGGTCCTTTTAGGCACTGGCGATTGGAAATATGAAAATGGCATAAATGAGTTAAACAGTTACTATCCTACTAAATTTAGAGGTATTATTAATTTTTCAGCTGGACTAGCTTCACAAATATATGCAGGCACCGACATGTTTTTAATGCCAAGCAAATTTGAACCCTGCGGATTATCACAGATGATTGCTATGCGTTATGGGTCCATTCCAATTGTTAGAGAAACAGGTGGGTTAAAGGATTCAGTGATTCCCTATAACCCTGAAGAAAAAACGGGTGACGGATTTACATTTAAAACATATAATGCATATGATATGTTGGATGCTATAAAGAGAGCAGTTGAAGTATACTTCAATAAGAGTGAGTGGGCAATTGTTGTTTCAAATGCAATGAATAAAGACATGTCCTGGAAGAAATCTGCTGAGGCATACGAAAATATTTATGATCAGTTGGTCTCAAAAAATTAATTTACCAGCACTAGTGTAAATTAGAAAGCAATTTTTTATTATGATATTGTATCTAAATTTGTTATAATTTAGGTTAAAAAAATGATGCTATATCTTCTTTGAGATGCAAGGACGAATACAATAGGGTATGAATCCTTAGAACTAATATTTTAGAGCATATAGATTATTTAGATGGGGAATAATGAGTTGAAGTAAATAATTGACAGAAAATTCATTAGAGGCAAAGGTGCATCTTGTCACCTTTGCCTCTAAAACAGATTAGTAAATACGCAAAACCAGCGGAATAAACGCCACAGGACAGGAATTAGCAAAAGAGTCAATGGCTCACAATTTTATGTATGATAGTGGAATGGAATAAATGAATATATTGATAGATTAAGAAGGTAATAAATTATATATGAAGAACATATCAAAGAATGAATTTAAGAAACTACTAGAACAAAAGCTTATGCGCGTGTTTGGAACAGAATATTCTGATGCTAGTAAACAGGTTATGTATAAGGCAGTATGTTTAGTAACACGCGATATTTTAGCACAAAAGAGATTAAGTTTTTATAACAAGATCAAAGACGGGGGCCATAAACAAATATATTATATGTCTATGGAGTTTTTGTTAGGCAGGTCTCTTAGAAACAATTTGTTTAATTTAGATCTCTTAGAAACAGCCGAAAAGACTGTGAGCGAAATGGGCTTTGAGATGGATGAATTAATGGATATTGAACCCGATGCTGGACTCGGGAATGGAGGTTTAGGGCGATTAGCAGCAGCTTATTTGGACAGTCTAACTTCCTGCGGTTATGCAGCGGGGGGATTTAGTATCAGATATGATTATGGAATTTTCAATCAAAAAATAGTAGATGGATGGCAAATGGAAATGCCAGACAAATGGCTGATCGACGGATCAGTTTGGCTTAATGCACGAGATTCTGTATATGAAGTCAAATTTGGTGGGCACATAGAAGAGCATTGGGAAGACGGGCGTCTTATTTGTGAACACAAGGACTACACAACAATAATTGCAGTTTCATTTGAGATGCCAATTAGTGGTTATAAAACGGATGCTACAAATTTTTTGAGACTTTGGAGTGCAAAAACTAAAAATGATATAGACATGGCCTTGTTTTCAAAAGGCGAATATTTAAAGGCCATTGAAACGAAAGCCATGGCGGAGGCTATATCGAAAATATTGTATCCAGCTGATAATCATTACGAAGGTAAATCTCTAAGACTCAAACAGCAATATTTTTTCGTTTCAGCTAGTATGCAGTGTGTCGTTAAATATCATTTAAAGACTTATGGGTCACTTGACACATTGCCAGAAAAAGCCGCAATTCATATTAATGATACCCATCCAGCTTTATGCGTACCTGAGCTCATGAGAATACTGCTAGATGATCATGGGTATAGTTGGGATACTGCGTGGCATATAGTATGTGATACAATTAGTTATACAAATCATACTGTCATGCAGGAAGCATTAGAAAAATGGCCACAAGGATTATTTGAAAGCTTATTGCCACGAATTTTTCAAATCGTTAAGGAGATTAACAAGAGGCACTGTGGCGAACTGTGGAAAATATTCCCAGGCGAGTGGACAAGAATCTCTGATAATGCAATTTTGAGTGATGGCGAGATACGCATGGCTAATCTTTGTTTGGTTGCATCTCATACCGTTAATGGTGTTAGTGCTCTGCATAGTGAAATCTTGAAAAATGATTTATTTTCTGATTATTATAAGGTAGCACCATACAAATTTAAGAATGTGACAAACGGAATAACGTACAGACGTTGGTTAGCAGAAGCGAATCCGTTATTATCAAACTACATTACTGAATTAATAGGCCCAAAATTTTTACATGATGCTAATGAATTAGAAAACTTATTGCCGTTCAAAGGAAATCATGCGGTTCTCGATAAATTTGCTGAAATTAAGCTAAAAAACAAAGAGCGATTAGCTGAATATATAAAAAAGGCAAACGGAGTTGTAGTTAGCCCTGATGCAATTTTCGATGTGCAGGTTAAAAGATTGCATGAATATAAGAGACAGTTACTCAATGCATTTCACATTTTAGATTTGTGTAGACGTCTGCGTGAAAATCCAGATTTAAATATTACTCCAAGAGTCTTTATATTTGGTGCAAAAGCCGCAAGCTCTTATTATATGGCTAAATTAATAATTCGATTAATATATATGATTGGAGAAATGGTTAATAAAGATCCCATTTACAAAGATAAAATCAAAGTGGTTTTTCTTGAAAACTACAGAGTTTCATTAGCTGAAATTATAATGCCTGCAAGTGAAATTTCTGAGCAAATAAGTGTTGCGGGTAAAGAAGCATCAGGTACTGGAAACATGAAATTTATGATAAATGGAGCAGTTACAATTGGTACTATGGATGGTGCTAATGTTGAAATACATGAGAAAGTAGGTGATGAAAACATATTTATATTTGGTTTGTCTGCTAATCAAGCTGATCAATTATATCCTGATTATAATCCCACAGAATATTATTCCAAGGATTGGAGGATACAACAAATAATTGACAATTTAAGGAGTGGTATTAATGGAGTGTCTTTTGCCGAAATAGCTGACAGATTATTGATAGGTCATGGCGGAGCTGATCCCTATTTGGTTCTAGCAGATTTTGCTAGTTATATTGATGCTCAAGTTAATGTTGATATTGCATATAAAGATGTTTATAGATTTAGAAGGATGGCATTAGTTAATACGGCTAAAGCAGGATTCTTTTCATCTGACAGAAGCGTGGAAGAATATGCAAAAAAAATATGGGATATAAATAAGGTAGAAAAATAATTTTTATGGAATTATATAATTCACGAGAGATTAAATATAAAAAGCCTTTTGGTGCAGTCCGAGTTGGAGAAAAAATTGAAATAACATTTCCAGTGCCTGAAGAATTAAATCATAGTGCGGTTATTATTAACATACGCCAAAAAGAGGTTGTAAAAAGATTAAAACTTAAGCCTGTCAAAAATGAAAACAATTTATACAAAATAATATTTTCACTAGAGACAACAGGAATTCATTTATATAGATTCGAAATAACAACTTCTGATGGCATTAAATATTGTGGACATGATGGGAATAACAAAGCCATGATAGGCGAATGGTTGCCAGAGTGGCAGTTAACAGTTTATTCTAGAGACTATAAAACACCTGAATGGTTAAAAGGCGGCATCATATACCATATTTTCCCTGACAGATTTGCGCGAGTAGAAGATGATAAAACACCAAGATTTGGACATCTCAAAAGTTGGTATGAGGACTTAACTATAGAAGATTGGGATGGCGTATATAGAGCCAATGATTTTTATGGGGGGAATATCAAAGGTATCATAACAAAACTTGATTATTTAATGGAATTATCTGTTACTGCTATATATTTGTCTCCTATCTATAAGGCGTTTTCAAATCACAGGTATGATATTGGCGATTATATGTCAGTCGATCCTCTTTTTGGTGATGAGGATGAATTCAAGCAATTAATTCGTGAATGCGAGGCAAGAGGTATTGGCGTTATATTAGATGGTGTATTTAATCATACTGGAGTAGATAGCATTTACTTTAATATGTATGGTCATTACGATAGCATTGGCGCATATCAATCACCTTCTAGTAGATATTATGATTGGTATACATTTTATGAATATCCAGATAAATATGCATGTTGGTGGGGTATTCAAGTAGTTCCATCCATAAAGCGCGATTCACAGGATTTTCAGGAATTCATAGCAGGCGAAAATGGTGTTATGGATAAATGGCAAAAGCTTGGGATTAAAGGATGGCGAATTGATGTTGTAGACGAATTGACATCTGATTTTGTAAAAAAAATTAGGAGAAAAGCAAAAGAATCTGAAAATGATATTGCAATTATTGGTGAGGTCTGGGAAGATGCCAGTAACAAGATAAGTTATTCTGAAGAGAGAGAATATCTGTTTGGAAATGAATTAGATGGAGTTATGAATTATCCATTTAGAAATGCGATTATTAATTATTTGTTAGATAACAATGTAACCGCCTTTTATAACGCAGTTATGACAATAATTGAAAATTATCCTATTGAATCTCTAGACTGTTGTATGACTTTAATTGGAACGCATGACACAACACGAATAATTAACGTTTTATCGGAGACAAAACCGTCAAAAGACAAATTAATGAGACTTGGATATAGATTGAATTACAAAGAATTCAAATTAGGCAGAGATCGTGTAAAGCTTGCTTCCACAATTCAATATTTTTTGCCTGGGGTTCCTGTAATATATTATGGTGATGAAATAGGAATGCAAGGCTTTGACGATCCGATAAACAGAAGACCAATGTCATTTGGAAATGAAAACGAATTGTCACAGCATTATAAGAAACTAGGAATTTTAAGAACTGAGTATAAAGAGAATTTTAAGGGCACATTTAAAATAGAGCGGTTTAGTGACAACTGTATTGCATTAGTACGAGATCGATTAATTGCATATATTAATCCAACGCTAAACGAGATCAAGTTGCCAGCTTCGAAGGAAGATTTGATAACTGGAAAATCGATAGAGATAATACCACCTATTACTGCAATAATATTTAACAAATAATCATAGTTCTCATCAAATTAACAACCATATTTTTATTGATAATTGGATTTCTAAATTTAATTTATTTGATTAATATTTAAAATTACTATGCTATACTGTTTTCAGAATGGTACTATTGGTAACATGTGTTTTAACCAATAGTAGAATAAGTGGTTGAAGTAGCCAAAAACTGATCAAATTCAGCCTACTTTTGTGTAAATTTTAAATCCATAGCAGTTTTGCTTAAAAAATGCGAAAACATATAATCCCTGTAGTGCTTAAAAAGCGGCGATAAAGAGTACGAAAAAATGAAACGGAGCATTCAAAGTAGGCTTTGTTGAGTCTATAATTTGGAACAGCCAGACGAGGAACGTCAGGGGGACACCAACGCTTGATGGGGCTTAAATGAAATTTAAGGCTAAAAAGAGTTTGACTGCGTGGTCGTGGATTTAAACAAACGTTTGACAATCCTAATCTAATTTAAATTATTATATTAATTATTTTGCTACACTATGAATCAGCATATGATTATCAATCATAAACTTAAGACAAATGAGTAATATTTTATTACTGAGAATTAATCATTGCCTAATAAAGTGACAAACATGAGATTAAACAAGAAAACCAATATTGAATTTTAACGATATTTGCGTGATACTACGAAACAAACGAAGGTAACAACTGCGATGAAAATCAATCCAGCAAGCGCTACTATTGTCACTAGATTTGATGAAGTAAATTCTGAATCTGAGTTGTCATTTGAGCTTTCATCATCACCCACTTGTGATTCAATAGGATTAGATGAATCTCCTGGATTACTACCACCAACTAAATTATCTTTTTGAGTGCTATCGTCTCCTGTAGATGGGTTTTCAGCACCATCATCTCCATCCTCAGCAGGATCCTCAGAAATTGGCGGGCTGGACGAATCACCATCCTCGTTGCCGTCTGGAGTTTCATCTGTTGGAGATTGGTTTTCGTCAGAATCATCATCGTCAATGGGGTCACTAGTATTAGGATTGTCAGACGAATTGTCATCTTCCTCATTGTCGTCTGGAGTTTCATCTGTTGGTGATTGGTTTTCGTCAGAATCATCATCGTCAATGGGGTCACTAGTATTAGGATCGTCAGACGAATTGTCATCCTCCTCATTGTCGCCTGGAGTTTCATCTGTCGGAGGAGTATCATTGATATCATCGTTATCATCAATTGGATCATCATTAGGCGATTCTGACGGATTATCATCGTCATTGGGATTTTGCTCAACGGGATCTTGAGGTAATATTTCTTCTCCTGATTCAGTATCCTCTTCTTCCTCTTCTTCATCAGGATCAGAACTATACATTAGCTTGAATTTGCACAGTATAGTATAATCAGTACGATTAACATACTGTGAGATAGTATTATTTGTAATTGTTGATGTTCTATTAATGGAATCAACCCAGACTTCTTGAACCTCATACCACTCATGAGGGACAAACGATAAAAGCAAATGAGTTCGGTCCTTTACTAAAACAATTGTAGAAAAAACCTCACCAGTTTCTTCTGAGTCAATATTAATAGGTGACCCGTTATTTAAGACTATATCTCCGCCTTTTGTTTGAGTTAGGGTTACTCTGGAATAACCACTAATTTTGGTGTTAACGGATTGATATTTGACAGATATTGTTATATTGCTGGTGACTTTAGAAATTATATAAAGTGTGCTTTGATAGGACTCGGTGTTACCATTAATTGTTACACTCAAAACTGCGTAACCAGAATTTGGTTTAAATTGGAATTCAAGATACGAGTTTTCATCGACCATAAAAGTACCATTTGGAGTTATTGAGCCTCCAGTTCCAGCACTTGCTGTGACTCTGTATTGGGTTGTAGGAGTTGAATCTGGATTATCTGTACCTTGATCAGAATCAGGGTCATCTGGTACAACTCCCCCACTAAGTAATGGTAATCTTGCAAGCCCATACCCAAAATAAGTGTCTTTCCCAGTAGAACCTAAGTCAAGTGCATTTTCAGTTATAATTGCTTCAATAGACGCTGGGGTGTATCCATTGTTGGGTATTAAATATAATGATGCAACTAATGCGGTAACATGTGGAGCGGCCATAGATGTACCACTATAGCTTGCATATGCATTATTACCAGGTATTGCGGCAGTGATTTGGACGCCTGGAGCAGCTACATCAATAACGCTTCCGTAGTTAGAAAAACTAGCCTTACGTTTTGCAGAATCGGTTGCTGCTACTGTTATTGCTTTTTCAACTTTAGCAGGATCAGTTTGATTAGCTGATGTATTGTCATTGCCAGCTGCAACAATGGATAAAATATTGTTTGAGTAGGCCTTTTCAATGACGGTTTTATATACTGAATTTGATACAGATGATTCACTACCAAAGCTCATATTTAGAGCAACGATATTGGCTCCATTGTTTTTTAATTGAATTGCATATTCAATAGCATTGATTACAGCAGAAGAGGTGCCTTCGCCTTTTGAATTCATTACTTTCAAAGGCAAAATTTTAACATTAGGGAGCGTTAAATCCGTAATAATGCCTGATACATGAGTACCATGACTATTGTCATCGGTGTAGTTTGAAGTATTGCTACTTGTAAAGTTGCGACCATTAGATGCAATGCGATTTGTAAAAGCAGTATGAGAACTATCAATTCCTGAGTCTAAAACTGCAACGATAGGTGTGTTTAAATTTGAACCATAGAGAGTGGTTAAGCTTTGATTATATGAGGAAAAGCGCATTTGAGAATCAGCTCCGCCCCAACTTGTATATTCATATGACGATTCACCAGTGGCATAAGGTTCAGTGGTTGACTCAGTGGTGTCGTCAGTAGATTCTATAAAGAAAAGTACGTCAGGCTGAACTGATTCTACATCTTTAGAATTAAGAAACTTGTTATATGCATTAATTGTGTCACTAACTGTAGAATATTGTAATATGAGATAATTATCATAACCATCAGCTGATGCCACTGCGCCATATTCAGGTATTTTTTTATCCGAACGGATGATTAAACGTTTAGTTTGAAATGGGAACGATAGTGTCAATCCATTGTCGTCCTCTGATGTTGTATAACCTAAAGCGCTAGCAATTTCTTCAACTGGTAACAGCACATCTGGAATATCCGATTGGTATGTAAATTCTGGATAAACGCTTAAAGTAAAGGTGGTATCACCTGATCCTAATACAGTTTTTGAGTTTGATTTAATAGTTAATGTTGTGAATTGGTTTGAAAGAGTAAGTTGACCATATGTATTAAAACTAGCAACCACATTGGATTTTTCGACAAGTATCCCAACACTTATCATTTTAGTGTTATTAGAGTCCTTTAGAATAGAATTATCGAGGACAACATCGGTCAAGAAAGTCTGATTTTCGTCATATTTTTCTGTTATTGAGTTTACAGCATCCGAATAACTCAAAAAGTCAATGAGATTTTGATCAGATTGCTGATTGAATAAATAACTTGAAAAAATGGATAAAACAACAATAAAAGCAACGAATAATAGCAACAATAGGCTAATTCGAGAAAAATACATTAAATTGTTATGTTTATTAATTAATCTCATGTAATCCTTGAATTATTTTAGAAGACATCTATCTAAGTGATTTGCTTTAGTTTGATCAACGAAAAACAAATAAAAGCTATACTACATAGAAATTATACACTATTTAAATGAAAAAAAAAAGACTTTTTTATGAATTACATAAGAAATAAATAGTAGAAAATAAAAATGGTTTAATTATATTCTTAGATCTCAGTTTGTTAACTTCCATCTGTCAAAATGAAAAGCGGGTTACGTTTAAATTAATCTAAGAAAACACCTGAAATTTGGTATTAATCGCAAATGCATCCGTCAAAGCAGTTATATTTTGGTGTATTTTATCACGGATTGCCACAATGAGCATGTTAAAAAAGCGGATTTTAAGTTGTATGACTAAATTAATAGATAAACAAGACGCTATATAAAATTGACAACAATGTGATAATATGCTATATTAAATACTAGATTCTATACTTGCAAATATAACATGAAAGATAGTCAAAACACGACTCACGTTGCAAAACGGTGAACTATAATAAATTTTATCGAGTTTCTTTTATTAATGAATGTAATGTAAATTAATTAATAAATCCTTTAATTGTGTTTACCTTGACATTCTGTTTGGAATAAATTTTATATGTATAATAACTATATTCGATCGATATTTTATAAAGAAAGAATAAATAATTTTAAATACGTTTTCAAGGCGATTAGTTTGATTTTAATGATTCTAATCTTTTTGATAGGAACGTCGTCATGTAGTGGTGAGTCTGATCTTGATAAAATTAAACGAGAATTTACAGATTCGGGTTTTGAGGTAAGTGACACTTCAAAAATAATTGAGGCTATTCAACTAATAGGATTAGAGGACATATTTTATTTAACACATTCAAATGAGCCACACGTATATGCCGCTATATTAGTATTTGATTCTGCTACAACAGCAGATGCAAGTTACTTTGATAACAAAGAAATAGTGAGTAAAATAGGCAAATATGCATTATATGCAAGAGTTAAAAAAGGCGGCACAGGCCAATTTGATATCTTTATAGATAAATTCAAAGAGATCGTATCAAATTACAGCTAACTAATTTTTAAATAATTATGAAAACAGTGATAGTAAATTTTGCAAGCATGAAAAACAAACATTTTAAAAATCATTGATTTAGATAGTGATAATAACCACACCATACAAAAAAGCATTTATATTTTAAACATGAATTTAGGTTATAATAAAATGAAGCATATACATTTAGATTCGAAAACAGAGAAAAAAACTCCAAAATTGTACATTGTTGCTAAAACCCATTTGGATTTGGGATTTACGGATTTTGCTGAAAACATTCTTATAAAATACCGAAATGATTATATTCCTAATGCAATAAAGATGGCAAACATATTAAACAGTCAAGGACGCAAGAGATTTGTATGGACCACAGGATCTTTTCTAATTGATGATGCATTGAAACATGGAGACACTGAATCTATAAATGCACTAAATGAAGCTATTACTAAGGGTTACGTAGCTTGGCATGCGTTACCATTCACGTTGCACACAGAATTATTAGACACTCAAACATTTAATGAGGGTTTAGACATATCCAAAAGGTTAGATAATAAATATGGTATAAACACAATAGCAGCGAAAGCAACAGACGTGCCTGGACACACTATAGCATCTGTTCATTCATTAGCTCAATATGGCGTTAAACTATTACACATAGGTGTTAATGGAGCGTCTGCGGTTCCTCACGTACCTAAAACCTTTTTGTGGAAATACAAAGATGCAGAAATTATTGTCATATATGACGAATCGTATGGAGGGATTTATAAAAGCGAATATACCAATGATATTCTGTATTTCTTCCATTCAGATGATAACAAAGGGCCCGGGACTGTAAAAGAATTTCAAAAACTATATAAAAAACTAGAAAACGAATATCCTGATTATGAAATTTGCGCTTCTTCTCTAAATGATTTTGCGGATGTATTATGGAGAGATAAAGGCAGATTGCCTATAGTTGATTATGAGATAGGTGATACATGGATACATGGTATCATGTCTGACCCATTCAAAACAGGACTATTGAGAGAGCTAATGAAGGTCAAAAAAAGATGGTTAACAGATGGAATTAACTCAGCTGATCATGATTCTTATGATTTTCTTAGTATTAATATATTAAAAGGGTGTGAACATACATGGGGCCTGGATGTTAAAAGGCATTTAGGTGATTTTAATAACTATTCTGCATCTGATTTATTAAGCGCTATCAATAACGATATAGTGAGGTTAGAAGAACTACCGTATAGTGAAATAAATGAAATAACAAAAGCAGAAATTCGAAAAGGTGAGTATTCAATAGGAAGTTATTCAAAAATGGTAAAGAGCTGGGATGAACAGCGCAATTATCTTATTATGGCGCTGGACAAAATACCCCACGCATACAAAAAAGGAAATATTCTTGAGAAGCTAAGACCTATTACATGGTTTTCAAAAACAGTAAAGGCTGAATCTAATATTCAAAGGTTAGGGAATTTTGAGTTTTGTTTTAATGAATTAGGACTATCCACTTTGAAATTTAAAGAGCAGGAAATATTATCGAGTATAGATTCAGTAGGGTCAATTAATATTAGGAGTTATTCTCCTAAGAATCTGCTTGCATTTCGCGATAGCTATATGCGTGATTATGATAAAAATAAGTTTTGGAGTGAGCCAGATTTTTTAAGGCCATTGCTAGACAAATATGAAAACGAATATCCAGTGGGTGATTACAATTATAAATTATCGCAAATTTATATGGGTTCAGACCATATTATCTCTGAATACAAATTAAATAATGAAGATTTAGTAAAAATAATTGGAGCACCTGACACAATTGAAGTCAAATATACTGTAGTAAATAATATAGTAAATCTAGAAATCATTTGGGTCACAAAATTACCATCAAGATTACCTCACGTTATATTTTTTTACTTGCCAACAAAGGATAGCAAAAACATTGTCTATTATAAAATGGGGCATTCAATTAACCATAAAAACATTGTAAAATTTGGGAACAAGAATCTTTCATCTGTGGAAAAAATAGAAGTAAAAAGTGATTTAAATAAAATTACTATTGTCAATCAGCACGCACCACTTGTATCCCCAGGAAAAGGCCAAATCATTGAAATTGAAAATGATGATCTACAAGACAAACATGGCTTATCATTCGTACTGTACAACAACATATGGGGTACTAATTTTCCATTATGGTACACTGATTCTGCATACTTTATGTTTGAAATATATGTTGATGTTAATTAAAAATTTAAAAACAAAAACAAGCGTTATGTAGTTACGATATATTGTGTCATTAAATTTCAAAACAAAAAGCAATGTGCAATCTTGCACATTGCTTTTCGTGGGAGTATGGTAACTTATTAGATTTAATTGAAGGAAAGCATTGTTATTTTAAATGCTCCATTTATTCTAATTTTATAAGGAAGCTTATCGCATTATGAAACCTTCTTTTGCAAGCTGATTTACTCTAGTTGTGAGTTGATCAATGAATTCCTTATTGTTAGTAGATTTGACTAGATAATTCAAAAGAGATTCTGTTGATTCTTGAATTTCACCAGATGAAAGCATTTTTCGTACTGCCCATATACCTTCTAATTCTTTTGAATCTAGCAAGAGCTCCTCTCTACGAGTGCCGCTCTTATTAAGGTCAATTGCAGGGAAGATACGTTTTTCAGATAATTTCCTGTCAAGATGGATTTCCATGTTTCCTGTACCTTTAAATTCCTCGTAAATTACGTCATCCATACGGCTTCCAGTATCGACAAGTGCTGTGGCAATAATAGTTAAACTCCCACCGTTTTCGATGTTTCTAGCTGCACCAAAAAATCTTTTTGGGTTATGGAGTGCCCCAGGATCAATACCACCACTTAATGTTTTACCAGTTGGTGTAATTACAAGGTTATATGCACGAGCTAGTCTAGTTAAACTATCCATAATGATAACCACATCGTTGCCTAATTCTGTCAGACGTTTAGCACGCTCTAGAACCATTTCAGCAGCTTTTGTATGATGTTCTGGTGTTTCATCAAAAGTAGAATATACAACTTCTCCATTAATGCTACGTTGCATATCAGTAACTTCCTCAGGTCGCTCATCAACCAAAAGAACTATTAAATGCGCTTCAGGGTAGTTTATAGAAATACTATGAGCTATTTTCTTTAGTAATGTAGTCTTACCTGCTTTAGGCGGGCTTACAATCATCCCTCTTTGACCTTTGCCAATGGGTGCTACTAGGTCAATTGCGCGAATAGCGTAATCATTTTTTGAGGATGGGAGTTCAAGTGTATATCTCGTATCAGGAAAAATTGGCGTCAAGGAATCAAAATTCTTCCTAGTTTGTGCAGCTTCTAGAGTTTGTCCGTTTATAGATTCTATTTCAAGAACATTCCATGGCCGATTTTCTGTGGTTTTTTTGACTTGCGCTACAATATAATCTCCTTTTCTTAGTGCATATTTCTTAATTTTTAAGGCAGCAATATATGCATCTCTATCACCTTGTTGATAATTAGAAGCTCTTAAAAATCCAAAACCATCAGGGCAAATCTCTAAAATCCCAGCTCTAATTTCGACTACATCAGGTGTTGGTTCTTGTGTTGATTTAAAATGTGATGATGAATTAGTATCATTAATCGGTGGTCTAAATCCGAAATTAGGATTTTTCGTATCCCGCTGAGGTGGTCTCTGTTGAGGATTAGTGGATCTAGTTGATGGACGGGATTGTTGTGGTTGCACTCGTTGTTGATTTTGTTGAGGACGTTGCGAATATTGGGATTGATTTGTTTCGGTGCTATATGGCGGTCTAGTTTGTGCTCTGTTTTGCATTGAATTATGCTGTTGTGCACCTTGGTAGGGTTGTCTTTGTTGATATTGCATAGGATTTCTTGGCTGATAATCACGTTGATACGGATTCATCTGTTGCCCATATGATTGTTGTGTTGAATAATTAGGCCTTTCGTGTGTGTTTTGTTGTTGATTAATTCCATATCCTGGTTGAGAGTTGATATTTTGATTGTAAGTGGTTTGAGGTGCTTCATTGTATGATGTTTGAGGGTGAAATTGTGGACGCCCTTGCATTTGCGAACCATAGCCAGGAGATTGGTATTGACGTGTTGGTGGCTGATAAGTAGGTGCTTGAGGTTCTTGCTTCATCATAGAATTTTGTTGTCCATATTGTGATTGCTGTATATTTGCAGGATTCGGAATCGATTTTTGAAGTTGATTTACCTGTAAATTCTCATTAACAATAGTATTTTGTGGTGCAACAAAAGCGGGTGCTGGTTTTGAAAGTGATTCAGATTGCTGTGATTGTGGATTATTTCTAATAATAGGTATTAATGTTTCTATGTCTGGTTTATACGGCCTTGACAATCTTTTTTTCACAGATTCCTCTGGTTTAACTTCCTCTGTGGTCCCCATTTCAGTTGCGGATTCGTTTTTTAGCGAAATCGGCATGCCATTAGAGAGTTGTTTTTCATAAAGAGCACTTATCAAGTCAGCTTTTTTCAAGCCAGTTGCAGTAATATTGTTTCTGCGGGCAAGATCTCTTAATACCCATACACTCTGATTTTCTAAATCTTCGCGAGTTGTTAGTTCCATTTATATATGTCTCCATTATATATTTATATTTGGTTATATATTTATACATATATCGATTAAATCGATATATAGTATTTTTTTATGTAAGTATTACTTTAATTGAATTGTGAACATTAAGTATGCTATGAATTGGACATAGCTTGTTATGGTGTCATCACAGAATTATTGTGTACTATTTAAAAGCACAAAACAATAGGTCATTGTCAAATCACAAAAAGCAATTTGTGTTCAAAAAATTAAATAATAAACTTATCGAATTTAATTGAATATGAGTTTAAAGAAAAGCCAATTTATGATTTTGCCATTAAATAGCACAATTAAAATTAAAACAATTCAGTATTCCGTCAGCTATGGGCCCGGTGTTTAAATATTAGAACCCTAGTTTTTTCCCCATCGAAATCAGCCCTATCAAACTCAACGGTGTTTCCACCGACATGTTCAACGTCAGATTCATCGAACATATCTATAAATTCATCCATCATAGAACCGATATCTGATCTGTGCCATCCGCGTTGAGTTGATTGCATAGGGATTACTATATCAGGCATTAACATATCCACATATTCTTTAGCAGTTTGTGGATCGAGAGTATTGCCTGTTCCGATAGGAATAAATAAAATATTTGTCATGCCAATTAATTCAGCTAGCATGGGCGACAACTCTTCTCCAATATCGCCCAAATGACAGATTTCAACCCCGTCCATACGTACTTTATAAACTATATTTCTCCCACGCTCTTTACCTTTATTAGAATCGCGATAACTTAAAAATCCACTTAATTTAACACCGTCAAGTTCATGAAATCCAGGAGTCTCAATCACTAATTTTCCCTTTGACCCATTAAGTACAGCTGATGAATCGTATTGACGATGACTGATAGTCACTGCGTCTGCAGTAGTCTTTGGAAAGTCTAGTCCACTCTTTTCAGATTTGTATGGATCCATTACAATACTTAAACCTGTGCTTTCAGTTAATTTGTATGAGCTAAGGCCTAACCATTCAATTTTCATTATATGCGCCATCCCTTTATTCGATACATCTAAAGTAACATTAGATTAATCAGCAGTATGTTTGCAAATTAATTGTTTAAATATAGCTTTGTAGAAACATTGTTGTTAGATTACAGTATAATGAGCTATGTATTTTAACTTAGTTATCAATTTTTAGAAAATAAGTTTAATTAAGATAAAGTACTTCAATTTAAAATATAGAAAAGTAAACTAATTTTAAATGAGAAATTCAAACGCAACATCGTAAAAACTCACCTGCTAAAAAATAACAGACTCCATCGTTAATGTTGATATTAGTCAACATTGCTGTGAGTGTTCAATTTTGACAACTGGAAATCGAAAACAAAAGTTAAATTTACACTGTATGATTCTTCTCCGTAATTTTTCCACAATATAGTAAGAGTATGAAAGGAATTTTTTTCAAATTCTAAAACGTCTTACTTGCTGTATTTAGCGACAAGCAAAAATTTTGCCGCGTTTAACAATATTCATTGAGTATAACATTAAATTAACAAAAACAATTCAATGGATACTAAGTAGTGGAATATATTTTAAATTTTTGAAAAACAGATAATATTTCTATAGAATTATTTAGTTTCTAACCAACATCTCTAAAAAATTGCTGTTTTTGATGAATCGTCTATTGCTAATCATGAAAAGTTTTAAATGACACTCAAAACCAATATAGAGGAGCATAAAACGATTTTAATTAAACTCTTATTCGCTAAGGCATTTATATTATATACCATTAAAGAATAAAAATCAATCAATTTGACATTAAATTTAAAAACTTTGATAAATTATTACAACAAGTTAATTTCAATGCTAACCCTCTTTGGAATAACATCTAAAAAATGGGATAATACATTGAAAATAAAATGATTTACAATTAATTATCATTTTAATATGACGAAGTGTATTTTTATATACTAATTATTTCGCAATATCTTAACTTGTGTTAAATAGCTTAAAATTAGATGTTATCATTAAATTAGATGGAGGATTGATTTAACAGATTAAAACTATAATAATGCATGTGGTATTTAGAATTTCGTTTTATGTTAATACAGGCTGTAATGAATGAACAACGCAAGGCTTTAGCTCAGGTTATCAAGACATGTATTGCATTATAACAGATGACTTTCACCTAAAATAGCTATCTACCAATCAGTTCATGTATTCGATCTGCAGAATTTAAAAGTGGTGATACAGATTTATTTTGATTGCAAGATGATATTATATAAGCTATATATTTAGATAGATCAGCAGAAATGAACCACTTTTCATTTGCGAGTTCTTCTCTTAAATACGTTAAATTTGTACTTAACACGGCAGAGAATAAGCCTTCCTTATATGCATCAGAAAAGACTTTGACGCCTTTCGTAAAAAGCGAATAAGTGGCTATTAAGAAAATATTTCGTGCCCCTCTTTTTTTGAGGTCTGAACATAGATGCAACATTGATTCGCCAGTTGCAATAATATCATCTGCTACGATGATGTCCTTGCCCTTGACATTTAGTCCAATGAATTCGTGTGCTACAATAGGATTTCTTCCATCTACCACGTTTGCATAGTCTCTGCGTTTATAGAACATCCCCAGATCAATACCCAAAACAGAGGCATAGAAGATATTTCTGTTCATAGCACCTTCGTCAGGGCTTACCACCATGAAATTATCTTTATTAATTTGTACATCTGGGAAGTTAGCAACGAGTGCTTTTAAAATTTGATAAGTAGGAAAGAAATTGTCAAAGCCCATGAGTGGAACTGCGTTTTGAACTCTTGGATCATGTGCGTCAAAGGTTATAAGGTCGCGCACACCCATATGAAATAATTCTTGTAGCATTTGTGCCGCGTCTAAAGATTCACGGCTGTTTCTGCGGTGTTGACGTCCACCATATAATACAGGCATTATTACTGTTATTCGTTCAGTTTTACCACCAGCCGCGCTAATTATGCGCTTTAAATCAGCATAATGATCATCAGGTGACATTGCGTTTTCGTGACCAAAGAAATCATATTTTACGCTGTAATTTCCGACATCAGCCAATATGTAGATGTCATATCCCCTTACGCTTTCTTCAATTATGCCCTTCCCATCCCCTGTTGAGAATCTAGGGCATTGTGTCTCTATTATAAATGTATCCTTTTTGAATCTTGGATACTTGATTCCAACGTCTCTGTTGTACCAAGTAACAAGATAGTTATCTATCAACTTTCCTAACTTTTCCGCACCCTTTAAGACAATTAAGCCTAATGGTGCGACAGGTGAGGCGTCGTCAAAAACCGTAGTAAAAAATGTTGGCATCATTTACTGCTCCTTGATCATACTTAATCGATTTTAATCGAAATTGAATATTAAGTTTACTGTGCCCGTTTGGACAATATTATTAATCATGCTAGGATCCTTTATATACTATCACTCTAAAATAAATAATATAGTAAATCTGATATTTAAGGATCCATTATTTGCGATTAAGATCTCAACATGTACATAGTATTTTTGATAGTTATGTATAATTAAGCGATATGTATAACAGCCCAATTAAACTTAAATTGAATTCATGATACAATGCAAATGTTATATTAAATTCAAGGCATAAAACTACACATATAGTGTAATTGAAATAATAAATTGTGAGCAACACAGTCAAGATTATATAACCCTGATAGTGGTGCAAAAACGTGCAACTATAAAACTGCAAAGATTTTTATTTAGATGTAAATTCAAATATGAATAGTTTTAATTACACGAGTTAATAAAAACATGAGGAAATTAAAATTAGACATATTAGTTATTTATTTTGGTTTGGAAGTTTTTATTGCAATTTAAACACTTGTAGTTTATTTGGTTGTCATCACGTGGAAATTATGATTATTTTCACAATAAACGCCAAAATTTGAGAATAGCACAACCGAGTATATTCCTTGATTGGTTTGCATTTAAACAGGTGCTTTTGGTCTGAATCTGATTTCCATATGAGATTGACATTCTCTCAAGTTTTGTAATTTAATTACAGGGCAATGTATTAAATTAAATTTGACCTTCTTTATTGTTTTATTGCAATTCACTTTGTTTCAAGAACTCATTAATAACTTGCATCGTCTTAAGGGTCATTACAATCAAGCATAAAGGCATATACCTTTTCACTATCATCTAATTCATCAAACATTTCCTCTGACAATAGATCAGAACGGAGAGCTAATGATTCAAATTCATGCACTATTAGAATTGGTTCTACATCTTCTCACATTTATATAGGCTCCTATTTTTATTAGTTTGATTATAAGAATAATTTTCTCATAATAATATTAATATTACAACTTTTGAATTATACCACGCTATGAGATTAACTTACAAATAAAAAGAATGCAATTGTATTTTACATTAACTTAAATATTACTAGATTCGATCGAATTCATAGATAATTTTGGTTAATTCAGTTTGATTATGGAATTAACAGGACTAAAGAAAAAACAATTAAATACAGGTTATAGAGTAATACAAACGTCTAATTTAGTCGCTAGTATTTTGTGGAATTTCCTTAACCTGGACTAAATATCGTGTATCATCTTTGGTCGCAACCATAAATGAGGTCGGGTCTTGACCCTTTGGATAGGTGATTTCGAGTGCATGTTCACATTCAAGCATTACAGCTTCACCAAACATTACAGTTATATCTGACAACGTCATTTTTGTCCCCCCAGCAAATATAATAATTCATGCTATAATTATATTATTATGTCTTATCATTGTAAAGTATTTTGACTTAATTTGTCGAAAAAAGTATACAAAGTTAATCAATTGTAGGAAATGCAATAAAGTTAGGTCTTAGATAATAAATAATAAACAAAAGCAAAGACCATTACGTATCATGTGATACGTAAAACAAATTTAGATATTTTTAACATCAGTCTACTCTAAAACAGTGCTATAAATTATTAATTAAGTGAATTCATAAAATTGATCATCTTAAATTTCCATTTCGTTATGGCTTTAACGTTATAGTTAGTAGGTATTGACAAGGCTAGTCGATAACCTCTGTTCATTGTCGTCAGTAGTTTATTTAATTGTAATAGTAAATCGAGAGATTTAAGGCATTTAATTCCGCGCTTCAGTTTATCTCTTGTTGGTAGTGATAATCTATCTCCACGAGAAACTGTTGCGATGTCTGATTCGTTTAACAAGCCAGAATCTACAATATTATTTATTATTTGCGGATTCAAAGTTAATAACCAACGGCGCATACAATCTATAGATATATGATCACAGCCAAATGATTTAAACACTCTAACCTGGTATTCCCACAAAACATTTGCCGAAAACGCAGAAGATCCTATTTTTTCGATGACATCTGACAAGATAGATCCAGCCATAATTGAGGAGCCAATTCCGCTCCCCAACATTGGAATTGTCATATATACACAATCGCCGATTCCAGCATACCCAGACGTTACCATTTGCAAAGAAGGATAGCGCAATGGAATTTGAACAATTTTGCCGCCTTGTATTACAGTATCACCTAAACAAGGATTATCTTTTTTTAGCATACTTAGAGTTTTCTGAACATTATTATTATCATTAGAGGATATCAATCCAATTAAGACATCAACGCTTTTTTCTCGATCTATACACCAACTTATACCTATAGCGCCTTGTGGTCTTAAATATGCTTTGTTAGTATGTTTAGCAAGAGGCACATTATTCCTGTTATAATATGCACGATAAGCATAGAAGATGTCAGTTGGATCAATATCTTTAAACGAGCCTAAATTTGATGATATTGAGTGCCTTATGAGTGAATTCAATCCAGCATTATCTATAACTAAGTCCGCATAAATTGCTTTTCCATTCGCAGTGACTCCAATAACGGTATCGTCTTTTATAATTGCACTTGTAGCTTCTGTCTTGTATAGTATTTTTGCGCCTGCTGAAACTGCTTTATCTATTAGATGCTGAGAGAATTTGCGTCTTTGAATAGAATATTCTTTATGTTGTGGAGGTTGAGATACCAAAATTTGGTGTGCATTAAAAGGTGTTATAAATGTCCACAATTTTTTTTCACTGTATCCATTTGGTGGGAGACTTACAATATCAGATGAAAAAACATCTTGTCTAACATCATCTTCCAAATCATAAGACAAAGTGTCACGCGTGCCGCGTTCTAAGATTGTGATATCATATTTATTTGTTAACGCAAGTTTTTTTGCAATTACCAAACCACCAATCCCAGCACCAACAATTAATAGTTTTCTTTTGCTACTATCCATGATATGCCTCCGTGAACAATTAATCATACTAGATAATGATATAATAACAATTATGATTTGTCAATATCTATTTTCAAAGTTGCTAAAAAAGCAGGTATTAACAGAAAGCCATTTCAGTGTGAAAACAATGAGATTATTATCACAGATCGATAATAAATATATGGTGTTTATAATGATAAATTATTATTTTGCAAAGAATGTGTCAAAATGATATAATAATTAATATATTTTCAAAAGTAGCACATTTTGGAAATTGAGTTTTTGTATTAGTGGTTTTGTTAATTAAACGTTTCAATTATCCTTTGTCATTATCAATTAATATAGGACTATTAGCAGACTAGGAAATACTACTTCAAGCTTTTATGAGGAGAAAAATAATGTGTTTAATGATTTATATAGAACACGATGATATGATTAATAATGGAAATAATTAAAAGTGTTTTTGGGCTCATAAGTGGAGTCGCAATTTTCATGTTTGGCATGAAGTTGATGAGTGAGGGATTAGAACACGGTGCAGGCAGTAAAATGAAAAAGCTTCTAGGGCGGATATCAGACAATCGTTTGTCTGGCGTTGCAATAGGTGCTGCTATAACTGCTACAGTCCAAAGTTCATCTGCTACGACTGTTATGGTAGTGGGTTTTGCTAATGCTGGCATAATGACGTTGTTTCAAGCTGCTAGTATTATAATCGGAGCAAATATTGGAACTACAGCTACTGGTTTGCTTGCTGCTTTTTCTTCATTTGATGTCACTATATATTTTAGTGCTTTTGCTCTTATTGGCGTATTTTTTGTCATGTTTGCAAAACTAGACAAATTCAAGACCCTAGGGCATATATTAAGTGGTTTTGGTTTGATCTTTATTGGCCTTGAGATAATGGGCGATGCATTTAATAATGATGAAATGAAGAGAGCTATGATAACTGCATTCTCAAAGGTTCATTTTCCTCTATTATTAGTCATAATAAGTGTGGCCTTTACTGGAATAATACAAAGTAGTAGCGCAGTATCTGGTATAGCAATCGCTATGGTAGGATCTGGAGCATTGGAGTTAGCTGATTCAATGTTCATAATAATCGGAGCTAATGTTGGAACATGCGTGACAGCGATAATTGCATCTGCAGGCGCTAGTATTAATGCTAAAAGAGCGGCCGTTATACATTTAATATTTAATATAATAGGCAGTATCATTTTTGTGTTGATAGTGTGGGTCTTTACAGAGCCTATTGTAAAATTACTGAGATTAATAGAATTACCTCAATTTCAAGTTGCAGTTTTTCATACATTTTTTAATGTGATGACAGCGATAATTGCCTTGCCTTTTATGCGTAAATTAGTAAGGCTTGCTGAGTTGATTTTACCGCAAGGCGATGATTTGGTTCTGGATAAGTATAAAACAAAGCATATAGATGATAGACTTATATTAACCCCATCAATAGCAATTGAACAAGTTGATAGAGAAGTAGAACACATGGCTGAGCTTGCTAAAACTAATTTTAAAAAAGCATTTTCTGCTGTAATCTCAAATTCTGATAACGAGTATCAAATCATCAAAGATAACGAAGGCGAGATAAACTTTTTGAATAAAGCAATTGCAAAATATTTGATTAAAATATCCGCAACTGCCACTTCAGATCACGATGAGTTGCATATAGGATCCTTACATCACGTAATTAATGATATCGAGAGGATAGGGGATCATGCAGAAAACTTTATTGACTATGCTATCGAAATGCTACAGACAAATGTCAAATTTACTGATCAGGCAAAAGATGAAATAGGTGAGATGTACAACAAACTAATATTAATGTATGATAGTGCGGTGGAAATTTTAAATAAGCATAATATCAAAAAGCTTGATCAGATTTCTGAAATGGAAAACCAAATAGATATGATGAAAAAGCAGTTTGGACATAATCACATACAGCGTTTAAATGAAGGAGCATGTTCTGTTGATTCGGGTCCATACTTTTATGCCGTTATCTCTGCAATGGAGCGAATTGGTGATCATCTAACAAACATCGCGTTTTCAATTAAGTCACCATCGGGGTCACAGAGTTAATCAAATCAAATACAATCTACTAAAATACCATAGGATATTGACATACATAAGTCTACAATATATAATTATTTAGATATGTGTCATATTTAAATCATGTATATAGATTTTACTCGTTATAGATAGTTAAATCTAATGAAATATAAAGTATATCACAATATAAGGAATTGTCAAAAGGATGTTAAAAATTAATATGGAAGGGATCTATTATAATGATAATGGATTTGTTCCCACAAACAAAGATTTTAATAAGGACGCATATAAAAAGACCATTACATACAAGATTATTGCAAGCCATAACGTGGGGGACACATCAAAAGGCAAATTAGTAAAGTTAAAATCTGATGCTGTCACTTCACATGACATTACATACGTAGGTATTATACAAACGGCTAAAGCTACTGGACTTAAAAAGTTTCCGATTCCATACATACTCACAAACTGTCATAATAGTCTCTGTGCAGTAGGTGGCACAATAAATGAGGACGATCATGTCTTTGGACTCTCCGCCGCAAAAAAATATGGTGGCATATTTGTCCCACCCCATTTTGCGGTAATTCATACTTATATGAGAGAGTGTTTTGCGGGTTGTGGAAAATTAATCATAGGCAGTGATAGTCACACACGCTATGGTGCACTAGGCACACTTGCTATAGGCGAGGGTGGCCCAGAAATTGTAAAGCAACTATTGTGTCAAACATATGACATACAATATCCAGAAGTCGTAGCCGTTAGGTTAATCGGATCGCCACAAAAGGGTGTAGGTCCTCAAGACGTTGCCTTGACACTTATAAAAGAGACATTTGCAAAGGGATTAGTAAAAAATAAAGTGCTCGAGTTTATAGGACCTGGTATTGCTAACTTGACAGTTGAATTTCGTAATGCCATTGATGTTATGACAACGGAAACTACCTGTTTATCTTCAGTGTGGGTCACTGACGAAAAAACGAAAGAATATTTCAAGATCTTAGGTAGAGTTAGTGACTATAAACATATGCAACCTGATAATGGGGCATATTATGATGGCTATATTGAAATTGATTTGTCAAAAATCAGGCCCATGATAGCAATGCCGTTTCATCCTTCAAATGCGTATACTATTGATGAATTAACTAACGATCCATTTAATATTCTAAAAACAGTGCAAGAAGCTGGCCGTGATTTACTAAAACTATCATCATTTAAATTGACAGATAAAATAACAAAAGATGGTAGAATAAAAATTGATCAAGCGGTTATAGCGGGATGTTCTGGGGGAACATATGACAACATATTTGAGGCCTCAAGAATATTAAAAGGCAATACACATAAGACAGATTTGCCATTAAATGTTTATTGTGGATCACAACCTGTTTATTTAGACCTGTTAAAAAAGGGAGTGGTTGCTGATTTAATACAATCTGGGGCTATAGTTAAAACATCATTCTGCGGGCCTTGCTTTGGGGCTGGAGATGTGCCATCTAATAATGGTTTGTCAATTAGACATACGACACGTAATTTTCCGTCACGTGAAGGATCTAAACCGACAGAAGGACAAATTGCTTCAGTGGCACTCATGGATTCGAGAAGCATAGCTGCCTCAGTTGCATCTGGAGGGTATATAACATCTGCACTGAACTCTGATTATGATAACATACTGCCTGCCTTTAGTTTTAATAAATCTATATATGATAGTAAAGTATACGATGGGTACGGGAGAGCATCTGAGGACTTTGAACTAGTATATGGACCTAATATTGCGGATTGGCCTAGTCAACATGCCCTGCCTCATACTTTAATAATGAAAGTTGTGACTGTCATAAAAGATGACGTCACGACTACTGATGAGCTTATACCATCTGGAGAGACTTCATCGTACCGTTCTAACCCATTAAGATTAGCTGAGTTTACGTTGAGCAGGAAAGCGCCTGACTATGTCCCCAGAGCAAAAGCAATATTTAAAGACCAATTGGAATTTGAAAAGAGTAGAAGATTGCCAAATGAATATTTAAAAGCTATGAGAAAAGTGGGGCATGAGATAAATGACATAATCATTGGCAGTGTCTTGATAGCAAAAAAACCTGGGGACGGAAGCGCGAGAGAGCAAGCAGCATCTTGTCAACGTGTTCTGGGGGGTGTTGCTAATATTGCAATTGAATATGCCACCAAACGATACAGGTCAAATTTAATAAATTGGGGGATGTTGCCATTCAGATATGACGGTAAATTTGATTTTATAGAAAACGACATAATCATAGTAAAAAATATATCAAGTGTATTAGAGAATGAATTAATAGTTGCTAATGTTATACGAGGTGACTCCGCCTTTGACGTGACGTTATTTTTAGACCCAATGACAAATGATGAGAAATCTATAATAAAAGCAGGATGCCTGATTAATTTTAATAAAAACAAGGCTGGAGAATTGCATTAAAATGATTTACAGTAAAAAAGCCGAGACAATGCCAAGAAGCGAAATGAAGGAGCTTCAATTAAGCAGATTTAAAAAGATGATTGAATTTGCATATAAAAATGTACCGTTTTACAAAAATAAATATGACGATGCAGGTTTGGATCCGTATTCTATAAAGACTTTAGACGATATTAAACGTGTGCCCTTTACTGTTAAATCTGACTTAAGAGATAATTATCCATATGGGTTATTATCTGTTTCCCCCTCAAAACTAATGCGAATACATGCTTCAAGTGGTACAAGTGGTAAACCTACAGTTGTATGTTACACAAAAGATGATATGCGTGTTTGGACTGAATGCTGTGCCCGCCTAGCAGCATCTGCTGGGGTTAACAAAAATGATATTGTGCAAGTATCGTTTGGGTACGGATTATTCACAGGCGCGCTTGGAATGCATCAAGGTTGTGAAAAATTGGGTGCAGCTATTATTCCAGCAAGCTCTGGCAATACTGAAAGACAAATAATGCTAATGAAGGATTTACAATCAACAGTTCTCGTATCAACACCATCATACGCGTTATATATTGGAGAAATGCTGGAGAAATTAGGTTATGATATAAAGGATTTTAAATTAAGGATTGGTCTTTTTGGATCTGAGGCGTCCACCCCTGAAATGCATAACGAAATAAAGCGCAAATTAAACATATTTACAAATGATAATTATGGTTTGTCCGAGTTAATAGGTCCAGGTGTTTCTGGCGAGTGCACAGAAAAATGCGGGATGCATATAAATGAAGACCATTTCTATCCAGAATTATTAGATTCTGATACATTAGAGGAAGTCCAATGTGGAGAATATGGTGAACTAGTCCTAACAACTCTCACTAAATTCGGAATGCCCATAATACGATATCGTACAAAAGACATCACAAAATTAGATGATGCGCCGTGTAAATGTGGAAGAACAACCATGAGAATGTCAAAACTAAAAGGACGATCTGATGATATGCTGGTTATACGTGGAGTTAACGTGTTCCCATCACAAATTGAAGGTGTACTTTTAAACATGTCAGATGTTGGTGGGCAATATGAAATCATTGTATCGCGCGAAAACTATATGGATAAGCTAGATGTCATAGTTGAGGTAGCAGATGGCTCACTATTAACAGATTTGCATAAATTAAACAGTTTGCGAGATAAAATAAAAAATAATTTGAAAACTGTTTTACAGTTGGATGTAACTGTTAAACTAGCTGAACCACTATCATTAAAACGTTATGAAGGCAAAAGCAAAAGAGTATTTGACAACAGAGATTTGAATAAATAAGGAGGGATAATATGTCAATAACAAATAGAAAATTAATGATATGCAATGAGGCAATAGCCCGTGGGGCATATGAGGCTGGGGTAAAAGTAATTTCATCATATCCAGGAACTCCTTCGACAGAAATAACTGAATTTGCTGCAAAGTATGACGAAATGTATACTGAGTGGGCCCCTAACGAGAAAGTGGCAGTTGAAACTGCAATAGGTGCTGCGATTGCAGGAGTCAGATCAATGGCGTGCATGAAGCATGTAGGTGTGAATGTCGCAGCCGATCCCTTGTTTACAGTAGCATATACTGGAATTAACGCTGGTTTTGTTCTTGTTGTTGCAGATGATCCTGCCATGCATAGTTCTCAAAATGAGCAAGATAGTAGGCTGTATGCTATGTCAGCGCACATCCCGATGTTAGAACCATCTGATAGTAAGGAAGCCTTAGAATATATTAAATGCGCCTTTGATCTGTCAGAGGAATATGACACACCAGTAATGCTAAGATTAACAACACGAGTAGCGCACAGCCAAAGTATTGTTAATGAATCTCCGAGAACAAACATTGAGGATAAACCATACAAAAAGGATCCGAATAAATATGTTATGATGCCTGCAATGGCCAGAAAAAGACATGAATATGTTGAATTGAGAGAAAATAAATTAGCAGCGCAGGTTGAATCATCACCGTTAAATGTGGTCGAGTTTAGAAGCACCAAGATAGGGATAGTATGTGCAGGAGCCGTTTATCAATATGCAAAAGAGGCGACAGATGCGTCCATTTTTAAAACAGGGATGATAAACCCACTTCCAATTGAAAGCATAAGAAAATTTTCCAAAAAAGTAGATAGACTCATAGTTTTAGAAGAACTTGAACCATATATCGAAGATAAACTTCGTGTAGCAGGGATTAAGTGTGAGGGAAAAAGCATTACAGGCAGACAAGGTGAATTGTCAGTTGCAATAATTAAATCCAAATTAAATGGGATAGCTACAATCGAAAATGAATACGTAATGCCTAATCGTCCACCTGTAATGTGTGCGGGTTGCCCTCATCGAGGTGTTTTTTATATTCTAAAAAAATTGAATTTGATAGTCTCTGGGGATATTGGATGTTATACACTAGGCGCCGCACCACCACTAGGAGCTTTGGATTTATGTGTTTGTATGGGTGCTTCAATAGGAATGGCCCATGGTTTTGACAAGGCAAAAGCTGGTAGCAGTAAAAAAATGGTGTCAGTAATAGGTGACTCTACTTTTGTACACAGTGGTATTACAGGGGTTATAAACGCTGTATATAACAGAGGCAATTCAACGATAATTATTTTAGATAATTCTATTACAGGGATGACTGGACATCAGGAGAATCCCGCTACTGGTGTCACTTTAAAGGGGGATAAAACACACAAACTTGACTTGCAAGCGCTAGTTTTGGCATGTGGGGCAAGTAGTGCAGTCATTGTTGATGCATATGATTTAGTCGAATTAGAAAAAAGCATAAGAGAAGGAATTTCTAATGAGTGCGTATCTGTCATAATAGCAAAGCGACCATGCGCGCTTTTGACGAAAAAATATCCTTTACCTTATCAAATATCAAAGGAAAAATGTAGAAAATGTAAAGCTTGTCTAAAAATAGGTTGCCCCGCATTATTTAACACAGGGGAAATCATAATCTCTAAAGAACATTGCGTCGGATGTGGCGTTTGCTCTAAACTCTGTGCCTTTGATGCTATTCATCCTGTAAGCTGAAGCAAGCACAAAACATGAATCTGCATAGAGTATTCTTTGCTGTTTTATTGCACAAGATATTTAGTATTTTAAAAGGCGCGAATAAATCGCATTGGATCATCGATACTAAGTTATCATTCAATAGATTTCTTTTTGGTGGAAGATAGCATTTTATGATAAGGGTTTTTATTTGCTCAAAAGACAAACTAGCATTATTATCAACATTTGAATTGTTTTTAACTTGTTAAGATCTTGAATTAATATGATTAGTTTAGCATGGAAAATGCTAGACATTGTATATTATAAATTATGATGGAGTATTCTTCTGTCTTAGATTTACTGATACTATGCCTGTAATCATGCCAATTGATACACCTGATGCAATTTCATAAAAAGAAAAAGAGGAGCTCGATAGTTTTCCACCCAAAATTAAGAACACAAAAATTGAGGTTAATGAAAACAGCAAACCAGTAACACAACCTTTCCATGCCCCGCCAAATTTTTCTTTAAACCCAATAATTATACCACCAGATACAGATAAAAGTTTTACAATTTGAACCAATGGAAAAATTGTTTTTTCACTAAGTCCGATAAGTTTAATCAATATTGATAATATTAATGCTAATATCAGACAAATCACTAAAGACAATAATGAAGCTTTAAGTATATCAAGAATTGCACCTTTCTTTATAGATATCGATACTTTATGCATTTAATCCTCCTTATGTCACATTCGAAATAATGTATAGACTATTATATAACTTAAAGATTAGTTTTATGAATAAAATATTAAGATTAGATATTTATACTTAAACTAAAGAAATAGTGCCAGATTGTATAAATATATATTTAACTATTTGATGCAATAAAGGCTTTTTTAGTTTTTTTCTTGAAAAAACGCGCTCAATGTGATATTATATTAATACGTACTTCAAGCTGAGTTTATACTGTTGATTTTATGATAAGAGATGCTCTTTTCTATAATCTGATACATAAACAGCCATATTGAATTTGGTTTTAGGAAAATGATATGAAAAAGATCCCTATTTTGATTATATTTTTAATACTTGCTATTGCTGTATTTGTGGCGTGTTCTAATCTTGATGATAAGAGTGTGGAAAAATATCCAGTAGATCATATTAATATCAACTATTTCCCCGACACATTTAGTATAGGAGATCCCTTACCTAATGACACCACCTTAACAATTGTATATAAAGATAATGAAGGCCCATTAGATGAAAACAAAGAGCACATTAGAAGTCAGGATGTACAAATAAATAATACCATGATTTCAGGCTTTGACACTTCAAATGCTGGCAATTTTACAGCAAAAATCAGTTATCTTGGACTTACTCAAGATTTATATTATACTGTAATTGATAATATTACTGCTGTGGCCTTAGATGGTGATACATGGAAAATAGTTTATACTAAGGACGAAGCATTTGAGACTGGAGGGTCTGTACTTAAGGCTTATCAAAGTGGGAAGATAGAAAGTTCTATATTTGACATAGAATCTCTCCCTCCAACATTTAGCACACAAAACACAGGCACATATACTGTAACACTTGAATTATTTGGGTTTGAAGTGAGATATTCTTATTCAGTAGTAGAAGATTCGGATGAAGCATTAGAAAACGACGATGATGATAGTGAAGGTGAAGAGCAAGAAGCTGGGGGCTCTGAGGGAAGTTAAAATTTTATAAAACATAATCTATTATCTCGGGTTATAATATCATTAGAGATAATTTTATATCCTTATGTGAAAAATTCCATAAGTCTGTTCACTATTGGCGAAAAAGAAAACATTTAATACTCAAAAGTCGAGTACCAGGATCTAAAGATCAAAGAATATACAGATACTTATAAGGGGGTCTTTCATGAAAAAAAAAATTGCATTAACTAAATCAGTAAACAAGATCAATCATTTTATGATAACATTATCTAATAAAATAATAATAATAGATATTTCTCAATTTCAAGATAAAACTTACAAGATATACTGATCGTTTCAAATCAATTATACATCAACAATATGAGGGAATAAAAACTCAATTATCTCAGGTACGATATAGATTATTTTATTTGAAATATTTAAATTTTAATTCTTTAAACTTGTAATAATGGTTTAAAATCCACATATTGAATTAAACATAACCCTGGCAGTTTCTGTTAGCTCATTTTTAGCACATAATCGCAACTCATCGATAGTCTTGTTGCTATCAGTACCACATTTAAAAGTTTTTATATTATAATCATTTAATAATTGCTCACTAGCTGTTACGTCTCCACATATTGCAAAGATTGGTACTTCATAGTGCTTAGCAAGGTTTGCAAGACCACCTATAACTTTTCCAGTGAATGACTGATTATCAAGTCTTCCTTCACCTGTGATTAGTATATCAGCTTCTTTTATTTTAGATTCCAGATTTGAAATATCTTTTATATAGTCAAACCCCGATGTTAGGTTTGCTGACAAAAAAGCCCTACATCCCATACCAAGTGCGCCTGCTGCTCCCCCTTTCTTGAGTTTTGAAAAATCTTTGCCAAATGTAGTATTGAGTATTTCACTGAAATGGATCATCCCAGACTCTAATAATTTCACTTCTTCTGGGGTCGCACCCTTCTGAGGAGAAAATACTTCACTTGCGCCTTGGGGCCCGTATGGAAGAGCATCAACATCACATAATGCTGTGAAATTAACTTTGGATATTTCTTTCAAGAACGTGGATTTTAGTATGTGATTAACACGATGGAGCGATCCGCCTCTTGGTAAGAATTCAAACATTTCATCATCGTAGAATTTATAATCAAGAGCAGCTGCCATGCCTGCCCCACCATCATTAGTTGAGCTACCACCTAGGGATATAACAACAGATGTGACATCTTGATCGAGTGCGTCTAATATGACTTCACCGATGCCATATGTTGTAGTAAGTGCTGGATTTTTCGTGCCATCAACAAGGTGTAATCCAATTATAGATGCTGATTCTATAAAGGCTGTCTTATCATCTGATATAAGGTAGTCAACATTAATTAGTCTCATTAATGGATCGTGGGCTTTAGTAGTAACAGTTGTCCCAGTTTTGTAAATTTTAAAGCAACTTAGCGCAGAATCTCCACCGTCAGACATAGGTATAGGTATGATTTTAGCAGTAGGAATAATGGACAGGGCGACGCGCTCGAGTATAGTAGTCACTTCCACGGCATCTAATGTTCCTTTAAAACTGTCGGGAGCAATTAGAATATTCATTGATTAAAAATTCCTATTAAGAGTTGAACAACAAACAAAAAAGCTTACTAGTTCATACTTAAAGAGAAATCAAAATCAAATTCAAAGGAAAAATATGAATATAAATATTATCGAACTAGTAAGCTATAAAGTGGGTCAAAAAAAAATTAAATTCAGGAGATTCGTTAGTCTACCGACCCACTGTAAATGAATGTTCCCTTTAATTATACTACAAATATTAATTTTGTCAAGAAAAATTTATCAGTCTAAAATTAAGCTTGAACATAATAGTTTATCGATGATAGGATAAAATTATTTTTATGTAGCATCCGTGAAATATCAGTTAAACTCTTGCATGTAAAATTTGTAAAAAAGTTTCATTATAATAGGGCGACAAATGCAGGATATTATAACTATCCCTTGCAATAACACAGTAGACAACGGGGCTCGCTCGACTTAAGAATTATGCCACATCGTCCATAATGACAGGTTCATAATTAAGAATGAATATCTAAAATTAAAAATGGCATAAAGAGATGATAAGAAAATATGACTGATCTTATGACTAATATTAGAAATATTATTGGATATGCATAACATTCTATGGCAAAACCCCAGTGGCTCAGTTAAATATGGAAATATTAACTATAAAAAAACTAGATAGGAAGTGATTTTAAAAACAAACACTAAAAATGAATAACAATTAAGATATGAAAAATCATTAAAGATTTTGAGTCTAACCTTTTTTGTTCCCCATTTTCGAATAAATTTTCAACGGTATTCCACTATTTTGACATTCGTGTGACATGGGCAAGTTAACAGGAGGAGCGGTGGTAAATGTAGGCAATATTATTTCTTACGACTTTTTTTATATGTGCCGCTTTTTTGTCAGAGCGAACGCTTGAATATTTAAGTTTTAAGTTTACAAAATTACACATAAATAAATGAGACATAAAAAGAAGTGCAATTTTTCAAAAACTGAGTGTTTCTGAATTGACGGAATATTTTTTTTAAAGGAGATTATTATAATTTTGATTCATGTGAGGTTCTGATTTCTCTCATAGAGTGCAGGCATCTGAGGTGTCGTTACTAGGTAGCGCATCAAGTCGTCTCTGAGGTTTTTAGTGACAGATTTTAAAAAAAATCAAATTGGAGTATTAATCATAATATCACCAGCAAAATTGATAGCAAACAAAGCATCGTCAAGTGGAATATCAAAATTAATTCTGTTATAAAGGGCACTAACTAAAATAAGTGCATCATTAATAGCATTATCAAACATTTCGTCCACAGACAGATTTATCATTTGATCTGGCATATTTCTATATTTTGGATATAATTGATGTTCCCTATTCATGTAATTTGCATCTGCTCTTAAATGTGTCGGTCTAAGAGCAGCTCGCGGATAACCTGGGAGTTTAATAAGTTTTTCTAATGTATTGAATAATTTTAATTTTCGACCATTCTTATCGTCAAAAACTTTCAAAGCCATTTTCATATAGCGGATGCATTTAATTAGTTCATTTGATTTTAAGCTGGGATCATAAATTGGCGCAAATACATTCTCATAGAAAAGGGCAATTTCTTGAGCAGTTGATTTAGAAATAGATAAATGCTTTGTTGAATCGTAATACTGTGATTTTTCACCCATATATTCTTCAATGCAAACGAAATCAAGGGATGATTCAAAATCTACATGATAAAACCGTTCAATATTTTTATCACAAAATTTAGGGTTATCCTTCTCTCTAAAATAAACGAAAGGATGAAAATTCTTGTCGAGAGCATAGTGACACAACATACCATAAATATATGGCAATATGGAATGATAAGTGTTTTGCTTGATATAATTTGCAGACATTTCTATTAATTTCTGTGTCTCAAATGATTTATGAACATTTGTTCCAAGCGCATTATTAACCCCACGAAATACTTTTAAATAAAACAGGATGTCAGGCCCTTGATTCCCAAAAAGAAAGGCAGGCTTATCAGCGTCAATTTGAGATTGTATTTCTTTGGTTGTTTTAGTGTAAAGAACATTGCCAAAGTGAAAATGAAATGAGTTAGATGGCATGGTTGCTCCGTAAATTAAACAATATGAGGATAAACAAAAAAATAATCATCAAAAAGAATAGGTGATTTGATATTATTCATTTATAATATTATTTCCCACTTGCACCATAGTTCTTTAGAACTCTTGCTGATGGGTCATTAACATCACAATTTTCCCAGTTTTTGTTAGGCATCCAAAAATCACGAACTAAAGTGGCCTGGCCTGGATAATATTTCTCAAACAATTCACGATATAATAGAGATTCTTTAGTGAATGGTTTAGCATGATAATTATATTTTTGACTAAGCTCTTCAAAATCATAATCTGAATATTTTGTTTCAGCATATGCCTTAATATAATCAACCATTGAGTGCCCAACTGCATCTGAAAATGCAGCTTTTTCTCTATAAAGTATAGTGTCTGGTAGGTATTTAGTATTATCAAATGCCTTACGTAATAGATATTTGCCTTTATTGTAGGTGTTAATTTTTTTTGCGGGGTCAATTGACATGACATATCTGACAAAGTCAATATCACCAAATGGGACTCTAGCCTCGATAGAATTAGCAGAGATACAACGATCAGCGCGCAGTACGTCATACATGTATAATTCGCGCAATCGCTTTTGAGCTTCTTCCTGGAATGCTGTAGGAGATGGTGCGAAATCAGTATATTTGTATCCGAATATTTCATCGGAAATTTCACCTGTCAATAACACTCTAACATCTGTCTTGTCATGAATCGCCTTGCAAATTAAATACATTCCCATACTTGCACGTATCGTGGTAATATCATAAGTCTCAAGAATGCGTATGACTTCTTCAATGTTACTAAGTACGAGCTCTTTGTTAATATAGATTTCCGTATGATCACTTCCTATATAACTAGCTACTTCTTTAGCATACTTAAGGTCAATTGCGTCCTCTGTCATTCCCACTGCAAATGTTCTAATTGGCTTCTTTAAGATTTCGGCGGCTACAGCGCAGACAATAGAACTATCAAGTCCACCACTAAGCAAAAAACCTAATGGCGCGTCTGCGTCTAAGCGTTTTTCTATTCCAGCTCTTAATTTTGTGTGTATTGTCGTGAATATTTGATCTAAATCATCATCAACATAACTATCTGAAACAGCTATGTCCATGTAACAAACAAATTCACCATCTTTATAATAATGCCCAGGAGGAAATGGCTTAATATCTTTTGAAAAGGGGATTAGATTTTTTGCCTCACTCGCAAACATGATCTCCCCAGCCACATTATAGGCATAAAAAAGTGGTCTGATTCCGATAGGATCGCGAGCCGCTATAAAGGAATTAGTTTTGGCATCATATATAATCATTGCAAATTCAGCGTCTAATTCGGCAAAGATACTAATCCCTTTTTCATTATATAAAGGGAGTATTATCTCACAATCACTACCACTTTTGAATGAGTATTTTTTACTTAACTCTGCCTTTTTTCCTCTGAAACAATAAAGTTCGCCATTACAAACAACATAATTCCCATTGAGCTCGAAGGGTTGCATCCCTTCTGGCGTTAATCCCATAATTGCTAATCTGTTAAACCCTATGTAACCAGCAGGCAATTCAATGGTTTCTGTAGCATCTGGGCCTCTGCATTCTGTGGCTTTAAGTGCGGCTTTAAATTCTTCAACTAATATTGATTTACCAGCACACGACATTATAGAGCACATGTTAACCTCCGAAGATATAATATATGGATGCAAAAATTGGTGCATCCGAGTCGCCTTTTGGTTTAAAAACAAAAAAGCCACTCGTCATTAACATAGGACGAATAGCCAAAACATAATCCGTGGTGCCACCTAAATTATCGCAAAAGCGATCACTTTTTAAGGATCAAAAAATCCTACTCATTCTAACGTGATGAATACGGCGTCCCTACTACTTGCATTAGGTTCAGGTTGCAGCTCGCGAGGGTTATTCATATAAGCACATATATCGGATTCACAGCACCGCCGACTCTCTGTAAAAGTGCATTAATATTACTCTGCTCGGTCATAGCTTTTAGATGTATTAAATTATTATCATAATAACACTTTTTAATTAAACTGTCAACGAAAAGAAAGTATATTTTTGTGAATCCGTATAAGTTAAATAGCATACAAGTGTGTTTTCAAAACGATAACATATTACTAAAATATTTTAGAGGGTTTTGAATAGAGATATGATATATTGCGCTGTTAGTATTTAATGTAAAACTGGATAGAATGTTAAAAAGGTCTCCTTATTTTCGAGATAAAAAATACAACAAGACTATTTTTGCAGGGTTTAATACTAGATAGTAAAAACAATGACAAGAAAAGAAAGCAAAAGACATGAAGAAAACACATAAGAGTAAAAATAATAAACATATTGGAAGTCTAAACATTCCAGGAATGAAAACACAACTTAAAGCAGATGATATACCCCTTTGCTAATAGTAAAATTCATTATTATACTTGACTATTTAAATAAATATTGTATAATATACATATCAAATTTGATTTTACGCTGGCCTTATATTGGCTATCAAATTTGATAAGAGAAGTGAGTCCTTAAAATTTTTCAAAAGCGTAATTTGAGGAACAATTGGTCGTTTGATGAAAGTAGGAAATCGAATAACAGCATTTTTATTTGTGATCATGATATTTCTAATATTATTACTTAGTGTGTCTTGGAAAACAGCTAACGCTGTAGTTAGCCCATCGGAGCCCGCAGTTAAGTTAATAAACGGCACGGAAATTGTTATAGCTCAGATTACTGATCTAGGGTACTACCCTATATCGTATTGCTTCTCTGGTGACTTTTCTGGTACAACGTACAGAACAGAAATATTAGCGGGTACCACTATTTTTATGGAGAGTAGTGTCATAATACAAACCGCACTTGATCAAATAGCTAAGCAGAAACCTGATTATTTAGTAGTTACAGGAAATTTGACCCGCAATGGTGAAGCGCTAGGACATATTGAGATATCTAATATGTTGAGAGTGTTACAAAATAAGATTAGAATAGACAAACCCAATTTTCAAATATTTGTTGTCCCAGGCTCGAATGATTTATATAATAATTCTGCTTCAAGATATGACCATAATGGCGAGCCAGAACCTGTTGCAACTGTAAATAGAAAAGAATTCTCTAGAATATACGCAGGACTTGGATTCCCATCTATTACAGATACTGAACTAATACAATTATACAATTCAATAGAAGATATAAGTATCCCAGAAAATGCATTTGAGAATCCGAATTATTCTTGGATTGAAAATAGCAATAACGTGACTGACATATCATTCAAATATCAATTTCAAAACATCATAAATGAAACTGATTATAATGAAAGCGATCTAACATATGTAGCTAAAACTAAAGATGGTAGAGTATTCTTCTGTGTTGATGATATTTTAACTGATGGCGGTGGCAGGCTGGCTCCCGAATCCAAAACTTTGTTAGAGAGTGTCATATCAAATGATACGTCGCAAGAAAAAAAATACTTTGCAGTATTTCATTATAATGTAATGTCTCATTTAAATGAAGGTGCCATTGATTCACTAGTTTCAGGATCTACTTTATATAATGCAAAAGATGTAGTAGAATACTTAGCAAACAAAGGGATTCGCTATGTTTTTAGTGGTCATACTGGCGCTAATGATATAAATTCATACGTTTCTTTTAATGGGAATATGCTAATAGAAACTACTACGGCGGGTGTTACTGGATACAAAGGTGGAACTAGATATATAACAATAGAAAGTGGGAAGATACAAAGCAACTATGCAGAGAATTATTTTTCTGACATTAGACTTGTTGGTTCCGTTGATTTTACAAAACTAGTTGATGGAGGTTATATTTCTGTTCAGCAAGGCAGTGAGTATATAAATGTTGGTGGCGTAGAGAAATTTATAACTCTTAATATCAATAATGAGGGCAAACTTATTTATTCGTGCAGTGATGTTAGTGAATTTGCCGCGACAAAGATGTTCCGAAACATGTTGAGTTCATATATATATACATATATAAATCCAGATATGCTAGATGATTTATACTTGTGGTTTGATGGGGTTTTTAAACAAGCACAATTGGACGAATTAGCACCATATGCCAAAATATTTACAGAAAACATAATAGATTACCTAGAGGAAATTGTTTTATCAGATTACACACCTACCACTCTAACAGGAAGTGCTGAACGTGGGCAGAGGCTTACCACATATCTCACATCACTTGCTAATGATATCTTAGAAATAAAAATAGATCCAAACGAGAGAACCACATTAGCGTCGTTTGTGATGGACTCTTATTTAGTGTATAAAGGTGGTGTCAATGTAACAGAGGAAAATGCTAGCGAGGAGTTGTTGGACGTATTAAATAAAATAGAGGGTGGGTCTGTAGTTAAAACATTTATGGAGTATCTTTTGTATGGGAAGAGACGAGCTGAAAACACAGGTTTAATGCGCATTATAAACGGTTTAATGACGACACCAATAGATGTCTCAAAGGGAATGGATACAACTGATATCCAAGATATTGAAAGCATACTTTCTACATTTTCAGGCGTGGAAGTAAAATTAAATTCCATATATTTGGAGGACTTAGTAGCAATTATTATACGATTCATAGATGGAGAGGTCCAAGACATTTTTAACATAGGATCAAAAACGCTTTCGTCATATATTAATTACGCACTACAAACATATTTTTCTGAAGACGTCTATACAGGGTTGAAAGAGTATCTACTTGAGATACTTAGGACATTAAATTTTGACGAAACACCAGATGGAGGGTTTAGTGAAAAACAAATCTATCGAATTAGTGGAAGTGTAACATATAAAAGTGAAAAGTTTGAGGTAGAACCAACAACAGCAAATGGAAGGTTACCGAGCATGCTAACAATAACATTTGGCAATGATCCAGCGACCACAAAGAATTTTGTTTGGTTTACTGATAAAAACATTACGGATACTGTTGTCAAATATAAAGAAGGTTCTATTGATTCCGAGAAAGAATTTGTAACAGTTAGTGGTAGTATGACTATAAAAGGAGTTTACTCTCCTGCTACAAGTTTTGGAGTTTTAACCACATATACCGAAACAGAATTGGGAAGGCATATGGTCTCATTAACTAAATTAAAACCAGGGACTAATTATAGTTACATGGCAGGTTCTGCTATTGATGATTTATGGGTAGAGGGAACATTTAAAACAGACGGTGGTGTTAATGATCCTTTTGACGCGTTATTACTGACTGATATTGCAGGCTTTTCAAAACAAACCTTCACTGACGCTGCAATGACGTTAGAGAATATAAAAGGTGTTTTTGGTGGCGAATATGACTTTGTAATAAATGCAGGGAATTCCACAAATGACGGGAGAAATATAAGAGAATATGAATATTTTCTCAATGGGATGAGTAATATTTGGAAAAACACAACAATGGCACCAGTGTCAGGTGTTAATGAGCAGTATAATTATGTGCATGACTCTGATGGGATTGGAGAACAATGGTCTGTGTCGGCTGATGCAGACAAGTCGTCATATAATGTTATGCAACTTTATTATGAAATAGTCGTTAATAATAATCAGAATCCTGTCAATAGCAGGGGCATATACTATAGTTTTGATTATGGACCAGTGCATTTTGTTGTCATTAATACAAATGATGTAAACAATAGATATTTAATCAATTCAACTCAAGAAACATGGTTGAAGAATGATTTATTTATGACTGATAAGTCTTATAAAGTTGTAATTATGAACCGCAGTATAATTTCACAAGGCCTACATGGTAGTGATACGGATATGATCGGAGTGAGATGGCAACTACAAGAGATATTTGCTGATAGTGGCGTGAATCTAGTCTTGCAAGGAAATGATAGAGCATATAGTGAAAGTTACTATTTAGATTCAAATGGAAAAAAAATTGATAATTTAGATCCAATTGATGGCGTACATGAAATCGGCACTGGAACATTGTATGTAAATCTGGGTACAATAAGTAATAGATTTTCAGAATATGTTTATGACGATTCAGTACCTATTGCATATATTTCAAATGATCGATTAAACATAATGAAATACCCTACATATGGACGTATTTGGTTTGATGGCGAAAAATTGTATTATGCTGGATATAAATACGATCAAAGTACTGGGGAATCAATGCTATTGCGTATTTATAAGGAATCTGCTAGTGATGAATGGGAGAGAGTTTTATTAATAATTTTAGCAACCTTGATTCCTGCTATAGCTTTAATAATGGTATTTTTTCTAATTGCACGGAAGACAAGTTTCTTTTTATATAGATTAAGACCAAAAAAAGAAAATACAGACAGTGATGAAGTTAAAGACCAAAAAACAGAAGAAAATTCAAATACAGACATAGATCCTAAATTGTGATATATTAACAGATGATGATCTGTGAATATTAACTTATGTTGATTTCTATAAATTTAGCAAATCAACATATGCGAATATGTTGATTTGCAAGAATGCGAATTTAAAAAGATTAGAATACTATAAATCCCAGATTTTTAAATATGCATAAGTAGATAAATACAATAACATTAGTATTATTTAAGAAAATCAATGAGCGGATGCGTTTAATAGCGCGCTTAATGGATAAAAATTATACGATTTGCTGTGCCGCGATACCTCCAGAAAATAAATATGAATAGCTTCGAATTGTCGAGGTTCCTGTAACCTGCATTTGCCCTACTATTAGAACGCGTGTCCCAGCACTTAATCTTAAATTTATATTAATCCTAGATCCAGATCTATTTATCCCCGCACTAGTAATATCTTTATAGCCAAAACTTGGCATTGTTATTGTTGTTGGCATTGCACTGAAAGTATTAGTACCTTCTGGTGCAATAAACAACTCTATAAAGGGATAAACAGTAATTCCAGCTGGGTACGTAATTGTGGTTTTATTAGTTGCCGTCATATATATACTCATAATATAACAGTCAAATGGGAGAGTAAATGCAAATTGATTGTCTGACAAATTAATGTTGAGATTTGTAGTATAACTCACCACAGCAGCATCACTTCCAAATCCAATGAGTGCTCCGTTTGAGGGCGCGCCTGTAGAGCTCGTTGATACAGTAGCTCCTCTGGGCGCGGAGAAAGGAATCATGAATTGATTTTGAATAACCTGTGTGTTCCCAGGATCACCTTTGGGCCCTTGAACACCTTGTGGTCCCATATCTCCTTTGGGCCCTACTGCCCCTGGATCGCCTTTTGGCCCAATACTTCCAGAGTCCCCTTTATCGCCTTTTGGTCCCTGAGGTCCAATAGGACCAGGATCGCCTTTTGCACCAGTTGTCCCTGCTACACCCTGTTGCCCTTGAATTCCCTGCGGACCACGTATGCTCCCCACGCTTTCCCAGGCATTTGTGTTAACACTCCATACATAAAGGTCATCTCCAATCATATATGAATCTCCACGTGCTCCAGTAGGATGTGCTGATGCTAAGTCAGAAATGGTAGGAAATGAACCTAGGATGTTAACACCTGTTCCATCCTGACCGTTTGCTCCAGCTGGACCTTGTATGCCTTGTGGCCCGATAGCCCCTTGCGCCCCTTGTATGCCAGTTAACCCTTGTGCTCCAATCGGTCCAGGATCACCTTTTAATCCTTGTGGTCCAGGATCACCCTTGTCTCCTTTAACTCCTTGCGGCCCCGTGTCACCTTTTACGCCTTGGATTCCAGGATCACCCTTAGGTCCTTGGCTCCCTGGATCACCTTTAGGCCCCATTGCCCCATCATCCCCTTTAGGCCCTTGTCTGCCTTGTGGCCCTTTTAGATTATTAATATCAACTGGCGTTGGCATAAAATAGCAATAATAAGCTCCTTTATTAACGCATGGTTTTAGTAGTTTATTATTCGAATTCTGATTGTCAAATATACTCATTTTTAGTCACCATTTACATAAATTTAATACTTTGCACAATTAAAATTTGTGGTTCAAATATTATCTATTATATTAGTATTCATAATTATTAATATTAGTGACAATAAGGGCATTTGAGGCGATGCTTACCAGTTTCTTTAAATATTACTTTTCTAATTTCATGTAGAATCTAGAGGACAAATCAATAATATTTTAATTCCATTATTTCTCATTACGATTGAAAACAAAAATTAAATCATGGAATGGTACTAAAAAAGTATTTTGTCATATTGGTTATGATGCAAAATGTGCAGTTAATAAAAGGGAAGAATTAATTAGAGACGCGGCAATATTAAAAGCAGAAGCAGAAAAGAATTTTGACAAATGTAGCAAGTCTGAGTTACATCTAAAATATTTAAACATGCTGTTGATGTGTTACATACGAGGATTTAAGGTTAGTTGACAATTTTGGCTGATAATAATATAATATTTAAAATTAACGATAAGCACAAAGGAATCTCTATGTATTTTATAATCAAGCGTTTATTTGATATAGTTGCATCTTTTTTAGGGCTAGTAATATTAATTATTCCCTTTATTATTGTGTCACTAATGATAGCACTAACATCACGTGGTGGTGTCTTTTATAAGCAAATTCGAATTGGCAAACATGAAAAAGAATTTAAAATTATCAAATTCAGGACAATGGTCAAAAATTCAGATAACAATGGTCTATTAATCACTACTCACGAAGATAATAGAATTACGAGTATTGGCAAGTTTTTAAGAAAGACGAAAATTGATGAGCTACCTCAATTAATAAATGTATTTTTAGGACAGATGAGTTTTGTAGGGCCACGCCCTGAGGTGCCTAAATACGTTATGCTATATAATGTTGCACAACGAAAGGTTTTGAGCGTTAAACCTGGGATAACTGATCCAGCATCCATAATTTTTAGAGATGAAAATCAGCTTTTAAACGGATCTGACGATCCAGAAGAAAAATATATATCAGATATAATGCCAAAAAAATTAGAAATCAATTTAGAATATATTAATAGACAGAGTTTCTTGTATGATATAAAAATAATATTTATGACATTAGCAAAAATTTTTAGACATTAAATTAGGTGTAAATGAATATTTTAAATTTAATTATAAGATGATTTAACTACAAATAAAAAAGGATAAATAATTTTTATATAGGCAATTAAACTTGCAATAAGACATTGTCACAATGAAAAAGAAAAGACATTTTTGATTTATAGATGCTCTGAGCTGGACTATAAAAATATGTAAACTTGCATATCAGGAAATTAAAATTAAGCGTTCCATACAGACACTGATATGATAAAAAAGCCTGAGATATATTATGGATCTATAACATATTTGGCCTTATTAATGAGATGCGTTTACCATTAGCTGGACCAAACACAAAAAAGGCACCTTCAAAGTTTTTTGATTTTTGTGGTTTTAGTCCTGGCAAATAGTCATGAAGTTTGTTGACTAATGCAGAAAAGGTCATAGTTTTATCTGGCACTTGTTCTAGCAATTTTTTAGTATGGCTAAACACTAGATCTGGAGAATAATTAGGTGTAGTAGATGCGTTATTGTTTTGATTTGATGAATGTTTTGTTTGTGGGGGAGCAAAATTTGATACCTTATTTACTTGTGATGCAGTAGTGTTATTTTGAGATTTTGGTTGTGTTGATTTAGCTAGTTTTTGTGCAGTTAAGTGACCCTGGGATGCAGTGTTCGGCTTTTCAGTAGATACTTTTGGGACAGTAGGTTTTACTGGAGTTGGTTTTTTAGTACGAGCTGTATCTTTTTGATTTTCAATCAAGATCCATTGATCATAGACAGCTTGAAGCTCAGGACACGCCTTTCCCTCGAAAGCGCCAATAACAAATTTGCCATCTAATTTAATTCTATCTACTAAACGTATGAAATCCTTATCGCTTGTGACTATGCAAAAAGCAGTTATATGTGGCTTCGTAAACAATAAGTCTATTGCATCAATTACTAACGCAATATCTGAGCTATTTTTTCCTTTTAATGCAGATTCGTGACGTACAGTTAGAGAATATTCTTTTGAAATTTCTAACCATTTCTTTGGGAGCGGTTTAGAAAAATCGCCATACACACATCTGAGAATTGGATTACAATCGAAATATTTGCAACCATCGAGTAATTCTTTTATGCAATTAGGATTGATATTATCTCCATCTATTAAAAGTGCGGTTAGACGCATAAGTATACATTTACTCCTTGTTTAAATAAGCTTGTGATACAGACCCCATGTCGTTTTTTAGTCATAACATTAAAATTAAAAAACATCATTACTTCTATAAATTATTTGAAAACTCATTACAACATTTATCTATGATCGGAGATAGAAAACAAAATCAGCAATGTTGCATTAATCAAACATAATATATTATTATACTAAATATGTTGAACATTGCAAAACAATTTAAATAGATTTTGTGGGAATAACGGTCGATTATCTAACAAATCCGTAAAAAGCATACCCTAGATAATGGTTAACTACAATTGACAAAACATTAATACTGAACACACTCCAGAATATTAAACAGGATGAAATGATTTGACTTTAAAATCATTGTAATTTATAATATATATCGCGGGAAAAAATTAGCAAGTACGATTAGCTCCGCTGGATAGAGCATTGCGCTACGGAACCTATAGCTCAGGTTCGAAGACTTATAAAAAATTGAATATGTACCATTAGCTCAGCTGGATAGAGCGTTGCGCTACGGACGCAAAGGTCGGGGGTTCGAATCCCTCATGGTACGCCAGAAAAACAGCTAAAA
>JAIRMA010000095.1 GCA_031259085.1 Christensenellaceae bacterium | reverse complement strand
TCAATACCAAATAGCTTCTTAAAAGCAAAATCATTCTTTGGATTTAGAAACCTGTTCATATTGATTACTCCCTCATGTCCCTTCGTCTAATATTATCATCTATTGTTAATTTGGACAATTACTATAAAAAGTCAACATACCAACATAGGGTATACCCTAACTTATCATCTCTTATACATAACAATCATATCAATTTAGGGTCCAATTTCTCATTTATTGACATTTTCCACTAAAACTCTTAGGCTCTATCTTGACATATTTATTCAAATTTACTTTCTCTTTTATGGTAGGACAGCGGATTGGATACATCAGAGTTAGCTCTCTTGATCAGAACCCTGTGAGGCAACTTGAAAATATTCATCTGGATAAAGTCTTTATAGACAAAGCTTCTGGTAAAGACACAGAGCGCCCTGCTTTAGTTGATATGCTGAACTTTGTAAGAGAAGATGACACTGTCGTTGTTCACAGTATGGATCGTTTGGCACGCAACATAGATGATCTTCGTAAGCTTGTAAATAATCTCACTAAACGTGGAGTTAAAATCGAATTCATAAATGAAAACTTAAAGTTCACAGGAGAAAGTTCTCCGATGGCTCAGCTCATGTTTTCTGTTATTGGTGCTTTTGCTGAATTTGAAAGAGCTTTAATTAAAGAACGTCAAAAAGAAGGTATAACACTTGCTAGACAACGAGGTGTATATAAAGGAAGGAAAAAAGCTTTGTCTAAAGAACAAGTGTTAGAACTAAAAGCTAGAATTAGTAATGGTGAAAGAAAAACCGCAGTAGCAAAGGATTTTAATATTAGTCGTGAAACTTTGCACAAGTACCTTAGGAAATAAAAAAATAATCTCCGCTTATCTGAAAATATTTTATTTAATATAAAAATTGGTTGTTGTTGGATGCAAGTTAGCTGTGGAAAAATATTGAAACATTTTTCCACAGCTAACTTGCATCAACTATTTGTATATATACTTGTATATAAGCGTATACGAAATCATGGATTTTCATGCATTTCCGGGCAAAAAGGTCGTTAGATTATGCGTAAAAAGTCGTTAGATTATGCGTAAAAGGTCGTTAGATTATGCGTAAATAAACTCAGTTTTTCACTAAGATATCCACATGTTGAAGGTATTGTATTGTATGATAAAATAATGTATTGTAGTATATGGTAATGTATTGTAATATGTTGTATTGTAATGCATTGTAATATGTTGTATTGTAATGCATTGTAAAATATGTTATTGTGATGTAGGATATGCATAAAGGATTATATTAGGAATTAAATATGATAATTGCTGTATCAAGTGAAAAAGGAGGGACTGGGAAAACCACCATAGCTACTAATTTATCGATAATACGAGCGCAAAAAGGTACTGATGTATTTTTAGTTGATGCTGATTCTCAAAGATCTACTATTGACTTTGCTGCTGTAAGAGAGCAAGAAAAACATGAGCCAGTTCTTTGTTGCGCTGGAATTTCCGGACCCGGAACTTATGATGAAATTCGCAAGATGGCTCAAAAATTTGACGATATTGTAATAGATGTAGGAGGTAGGGATACAGTTACTTTAAGAAAGGCGTTATTAATAGCGGATATTGTTGTTGTTCCATTTATACCAAGTCAACTAGATGTTTGGGGATTAGATAGGATGAATGAAATAGTTGGGGAAGCAAAAGCAATGAATGAAAATTTGAGAGCTATATCAGTTATGAATAAAGTAGATTCTAATCCAAAAATAGTTTTGAAAGAAGAAGCTGTTAATATAGCAAAAGATTTGATCAACATAGAATTTGCAGGATTAACTCTTGGTTATAGAGTTTCATACAGGCGTTGTATCGCTGAGGGTGTGGCAGTTACAGAACTAGGGCCAAAGAATAAGAAAGATGAAAAGGCCATAGCAGAGGTTATGGCATTATATGAGGAGGTATTTAAAGATGCTTAAGAGAAAAGATTTAAATCAGGCAGTTGACAAATTTGTGAAAGATTCCGCATCTGAAGTATTAGATGAAAAAGGATCTGTTGAGGATTTGCATAAGTACGTTAGATCTATAGAATGGCCGATATCTAAAGATCTGATTTATCCGTCTTTGGCCGAAGGCAGCGTTACACTAAGCAAAAATATGACAATTTATCTAAAAGAGAATGAGTGGAACTCAATAGATAGACATGTGAAAGCGCTCGGGCGCAATAAATCGGAATGGGTTAGGTATGCCTTGCTGAGACTAATTCAAGAAGAACAAATATATTGTTTTAAGAATAAAAAAGATAAATGAAAAAAGACAGCTTTCTGGATTATGTAACGCGATGCGATACGGACGTAGTAACAGATATATATTTTGTTTGTCGTATGATGATTACGTCTGCCTTACCACATTCTAAAGTGGATGGGAACATTTATGAAAGGGCTAGTGAGAACTATAAAATAGCGATCACAAATGGCTATAATGGTATTCTTCCATATGGTTCTTATCCTAGGATAATTCTTTCTTGGATTATAACTGAAGCTGTTAAAACACAATCTAGAGAAATATACATTGGCGAAAGTTTATCTGATTTTATGAAGCAACGAGGCATTCACGTGACAGGTGGTAAAACAGGAACGTTTAATAGGTTTAAACAACAGTTTATTGGATTAATGACTTCTAGCGTGACTTATTCGTTTAAAGATGCTAAATCTAGAAAGACAGTTGTTCTTAATTTTCATGTTGCTGATGCTGTAAAGTTTTCCTCTGATAATGTTATGGATTTTTTTAAAACAAAAGTGATTTTAGATGAATATTTTTTTAGTGAAATTATAAAATATCCAATACCAGTGGATGGGGAAGCATTAAATGCATTAATGAGTAGTTCATTGGCTTTGGATATATATTTTTGGTTGACGTATAAAATGAGTTATATAAAAGATATAACAGAAATATCATTTAACAATCTAAAAGCACAATTTGGATTTGGATATAATGATACGAAGTACGGTAGATATGAATTTAGGAGAAATTTTGTAACACAGCTAAAGAATGTGTTGGCTTTGTATGCTCAGGCTAAAGTTTGCATACAAAGGGAAGAAATATTACTTTATCCAAGTCCTACTCATGTAGAAAAACGAAACTCCTCTTTACGTTAATTATGCGTCTCAGTGACATATTCCCTAATTATTAGTTCCTATTACAGTTGATGAAAATCATGCTATCATTAAATTGGTTTAATAGCATTTAACAAGGAGAAAAACATGTTAACAAACAAAGTAGTCAGAAATCTGATAGTGGGCATAATTATGATAGGAAGTTGTCACGCATCTGGCTCTGATGCTCCAACCCCAGCCCCAGAACCATCCGCTCAAGCTCCACAAGATTTAGTATTACCAGTCATCACTATCACATTTCCACCAGATACATATCAAACAGAACCTCCTGCATCCGACGCTCCACCTTCACCCCCAGAACCTGCCGCACCTGGCTCTGAAGCACCAAAAGCAACCTACACAAGCATCCTATCTTCACAACAGATGGAACAATTTGTATATGATTGCACCCAACAAGGTGCCACTATTACAATTGGCAGCCAAGCATTAACATTTGATCAAGCGACTATCATACTATTAATAAACACATTAAAACACAAATTCCCTGAATTTCAAATGCATGTCTCCCCCGAACTAACAGAGTTAAAGGATCTTTCCTCCGTCCTATCACAAGTTTACAACGCCATACGCGACCTTCGATCAGACCTGCGCCCATTCTTCGCATCTATCTTATGGACAGCATTTTATCAATTTTCCCCTGCAAATACTGACACATCTTATATATGTCTGTACTTATTAAAAACATTAGCTCCAACAAATTTTGCAACAGCAACATTATTATTGCACTCCCAGATCCAACCTCAAACAATACCGACGAAATTATCTACCACTCAACTACGACCACCATATAACCCACAAGAAATATATGTACCCAAACCCGAGGCCGATTGGACCATACTTGGACATGCCATCAATATCCTACAGCATGAAAACAATGGGAAAAAAACCGAATCACAAGAAATTTTAAGAGATTTAAAAGCAACATGCAAATACCAACCTATACTAGGAACGGAGTAAAATATGATACCTAATAAATATAGAATAGCAATTTGCATTATCATATGGATATTCTGCGCCTCCCTACAAGCCACAACATTAGAAATGAGGGTATATAAAGTCGGACAAGCCAATACAATATTACTCAAAATAGGAGACCAACTGATCGCAGTAGACATAGGCAAATGCACAGATCGTATAGCCGAACCTCAAGCAATAGACATCCAAAGAATGCTCCAAGGTGTCAGCACATGTAAAATAATAGTCACTCATCCACATCGAGACCACTATCTAGGAGTAGGAAACTTTATAAAATTAATTTCCCAACTAGCACCTCGTCAAATCGACATAATCCAACCACAGACCAGCCTAAGTCAAGCACCCCAAGCACAAGACGGCACCAAGCAGACAGTGCAACGGTACATTAACACCCACGGGCCTAGGGCCACTACTGATATATCTACACTGGTTCAGGCTTTTCCAACCCCACAACATTTTGATAACGAAAACAGCAACAGCCTTATACTCAAGGCGACAAATAGCCCGCAACCAAATAGCCCGACGGTCATACTCACGGGGGATGCAACCTCGGAGCTATTAGATGCGCACCGGGCGCACAGTGTCGGCCCGCTCCCCCCGCTCCCCCCGCTCCCCCCGCTACCGACAACAGAGAACGGCTTGCAGCCATATCCAATGCCCCCAGGTGCAATCCAACCCACGGGATTTGAAAAAGCAGTATTCCCCGAGGTTAGAGTAGTGGTGCTTCCTCATCATGGGAGCGCAAGCAATGGGTCACTCAACTGGTTTGCGGCAATAGAAAACTCCCGTCACAACGGAACATGGTATATCATCAGCAGCGATCCGAGCAAGGGGCACCACATTCCGACACAGGCCACCCTCGACTACATAAAAGGGTGCACAAATCGCGAAATCATGCTAACAAGCAAGGCAAAAGGGAGCTGTTGGCGCGTGGTCATGCATGACGGCTTCACCGAAATACATGACGGACAGGCATAGCAACCCAAAGCAAGAACAGGAGGCGCAGGGGAAAGAGCCAACACAAAAGGCACAGATTACCCCACAACCGGGCAGGAAACTCGGAGATTTTCACAGCCTTCCTCCCCCCTCAGGGAAGTGCTCGTATCTTTGTGTATTTTCAATCCTACTATATTGATATTGCAATTTATAAAATATGCTATCATTAAATTGGTTTAATAGCATTTAACAAGGAGAAAAATATGTTAACAAACAAATTAGTCAGAAATCTGATAGTGGGGATAGTTATGGTAGGGGGTTGTTATGCATCACAGCCAATTCAACCAATCACTATAACATTTCCCAATGAACATTCTAATCAATACGAACGCATCTCAACAGCTCAACAAATGGAACAGTTTGTGTTTGATTGCACACAGGGTAATATAACAGGAATAGTAACCCCCACTTTTGATGAAGCAACTAAAATTTTGATATCAAACACATTAGGAGAACACTACGACACAATAATACACAAGCTACAATCCCACCAGTTAACGCCTACGCAACTAAACTCCCTAGTTATGATTACCTGGGTAGGATATAATCAATTTTCACCTGTAAGTCCCTTAACATCATCAATGTGTCTAAATATATTAACTCAACTCGCCCCGACAAATTTTGAGTTAGCACAATTACTATTACAATCCCAGACTAACCCGGACTTAACACCGACAGCAGAAGCAGACTGGGATATCATCGGATCGGCTATTTACTTATTAAAAAATGAAAGAAACGGTCAGCGGGACCAAGCTATAGATATTTTACAAACCTTGAAAGCTCTCACACACAACCCATACGACCCCCTCCTTGGCGACTGGAGACCGGAATGACAAATTGCTTACAAAAAATTAAAATATTAACTTTCCTATTCGGTGTATTTAGCTGGGCTCTAACAGCGAACCCGTTAGAAATGAGGGTTTACAGAGTAGGGCAAGCAAACACAATACTAGTCAAACAGGGTGAAGAATTAATTGCCGTGGATATTGGCAGCTGCAATTTAAAGAACGCAGCCATGAATGAAGATATTATCAAACTTCTAAGTGACGTCAACAACATCAAAATCATCATTACCCACGACCACAAAGATCACTATCAGGGGGTAGAAAACTTTATTAAACTAGTAAATCTAGTTAACGCAATGGCGTCACGCGCAGAAAACAAAATTAGAATCCATCGGCCAATATCCCCTCTCCCTGCACCAAGAGCCCAAGCACAACAAGGTTGGGCCCCACAGGCTCAAACAGGAGTCTATCTATACAACATACAATTGATCCCAGAAGATCTCCCCACAACAAAATTTGCTTTCACACCACTCTATTCCCCTCAAGTGCCACTGGCGCACACAGCTAGCCAACCAAATAGTCACAGCCTTGTGTTAAAGATAACACAGGATAAAACGCTCTCATCGCAGCATGCTAATTCAATTCTCCTGACAGGGGACGCCACAGGCCCGCTCCTCGAATACCATCGCCAAACGAATATGACCTTCACTGGAGCGATCATAGGGCTAGCAGTATGCGTTCTCCCCCATCACGGCAGCGCCAGTGACAGATCCTTAGAATGGTTTGAGCTCATAGAAGAACAAAACCGAGGTCCCCTATATATCATCTCTAGTAATCCGAAAGGCAGGGATAGGATTCCCGCAGAGTATATATCACTCAAGACGCAAACGGACCATGTTGGCGAGTTGTCATAAACCCGACCGGTACTGAGCTATACGATGGGAAAGCAACTCAAAGGACGTACCCCCCGCAGCCAATTCCTCATCCTATGGCGCCGCCTTCGTGATATCAGTAGGTACAAAGGAAGAATAGAGAAATATAGACGCAACTCGGCGATTCCCCCCCCCCCCCTCCCCCCTCCTTCGGCAAGTTCTTGTATCTTTAGGTTTTTTAAAATAGAATTTCAACATTAATTGTCGAATATTCTCACTTGCGTATGACAAAATATTCTATTTAGTCATCATAGTGTCCAATACACGAAATTATAATAATAATGTTCTCCACAACTCTATATTGAATTCTGTTTTTCTTATCGACTTTTCTGGACCAAGTTTCTATTTGTCTGTGTTTCAGTCTTTCAGGTTTTCCAATTCCAGACCGTGGGTTAGTAGCTATAGATTTAAACAATAGGTGTATCTTCAGCAGAGTAGGTTTATTCGATTTAGCTAAGAACGCTAATTCTCTCTTTGCTTCTTTGGATAACTTAAATTCCCAATTTCTCAAGTAAGTCATCCATTCCTTTGTATTCACCTACATGTATAGTTTCTCCGGCATCGGCTTGCCTGCAGGCTTCTTCATATGCCTCCTTCGACGTTAAATACTTATACTCAGGATCATCTTCATATGTTTTCTTTCTATTTGCAGCTAATCTTTTTGCCAAATACTCTATTTGCTTAGGAAGCGTCCTTCCTTCTTCTTCTGCTATATCTGTTAAGATTTCGTAAGCTTCATCCGATAATCTCACTGTGTGTGCCATATGTCTCCTGTTATAATCTTTTACTTCCTTCATATATATAGTATATAGCCAAAGATGGTTTTATACAATCAAATTGTTAGCATTATGTTATCAGTTTGTACTCTTTTTGTTAGATAAAAACTCAATCAGCTCTTGCAATCCAACTGCTTTGATATCCTCAGATAGAAAATAAAACTCTCCTTTTGGAATAACGACCGTTAACTTATCTAGATGAAGATCTTTATAGGCAATATGCATAGATTTAGTAATCTTAGGACTTAGGGAGTATTTGATTTCAAAGCCTAATCGTCGGCCATCTTTGAGAAGAAACAAATCTAATTCAGCCTGATTAGAAGTTGCCCAAAAATACGTATCATCCGGTTGGATCGTTTTTATTATTTCTTCAATAGCAAATCCTTCCCATAGAGCTCCTAATTTTGGATGAGCGAGAAGCTCGTCATGATTTTTTAACCCGAGTAATGCTCCCAAAATTCCAGCATCTCTCACATAAATTTTAGAAGATTTTACTTGCCGTTTACAGATATTTTCATGCCAAGGATGCAGTTTTCGAGTCATAAATGTCCCAGACAAAATATCTACGTAACGAATAATTGTTTTGTGGCTCACTCCCATACTTGCAGCCAACTCAGTGGCGTTCATAATTTGGCCATGATAATGAGCCAGCATTTGCCAAAATCGACGCATTCGCTCAGGAGGGATTTCGCTTCCAATCCCAGCTAAATCGCGTTCAAGAAATGTTCGGATATATTCTTGTCTCCATCTATAACTTGCTTTATTAGATGGAGCTAACAAAGAACGGGGATACCCGCCTCTTAAAAAGAATTGATTTATGTCATTATCAATTTCTTGCAATCCAAATGGGGGAAGTTCAATATAAGCAATCCTTCCAGCAAGACTTTCGCTAGATTGTTGAATTAGGTCTCTAGACGCGCTTCCTAAAATTAAATATCGTTGAGGTTTGGTATCTACGAGGTAACGAATAGATGGGAACAAATTTGGACGTCGTTGGATTTCATCAATAATAATTAGTTCTCCATCTAATGCCTCTAATGTTAGCTGAGCTTCTTGTAATCGACTGAGATCTCTGTCATTCTCTAAATCAAACCTATGAATTTTCCCAGCAAAAACAGATGAAAATTGCAAAGCTAGCGTCGATTTTCCCGATTGTCTTGCCCCTAGAATAGCAACCACAGGAAAAGTCTCAAACAGTTCCATAACTTGAGATAGATAAAATTGGCGAATAATTTCTGCCATATCACAGTATTTTGTTCAATACGTTACTTCGATTAATTTATCATACTTTCATGTAATTTGGAAATGCTATTCCCAATTTGCTTGGAAAATTAAAGTGTTTTTTATTACCAATCTCTATAGCAAGCCAGAGCATCAAACACTTGTTGTTACTCTTCACGAAGGTAGCATCGATTGCCACCCACTCATAGTTTGGATCTTTGATGAATATTTCTAGTAATTTTTCCCAGATTTCCTTGAGAGTTACATTAACATATCTTGCTCCGTTTTCAACATACTGGAATTTCCTTGATTTGGTATTCCAGTTCACTAACCTTTGGCTCCATATCTTTATGTTTAGCGCTCCTAATTTCTATTGGTTTCTTTTATCAAATTTAATCTTTGATAAATTATGCGGAAAATAAGTTAATTTAAAGTGTGCTAGGCGAATTATCAACCTATTCTAAGACACTCCAATCTTGTGGAGTTAACAGGAGAAATTTGTGGGTAATTTATCATAAATTGGACAAACCTAACAAGTGGTCCATCTATTGTTTCAGCAACTTTGCTGGCTTGAAGCATTATCTCTATTCCGTCACTTTTTTCCCTCTAAACAGCTCAGAAAATACTAATTGATGAGCTCTAATTCCTTGTAAGATAATTGAATCAATATTTGTGATTAATTGAGATAGTTTTATTCCTTGAGATATAAAACTCTTTTTAATGGCGGCCTCATTTTCTCCAGAAAAATTGTATCCTGAAAGTATAACTAATAACTCTTTATTTTGTGGAAGTTTAATTTCAAAAAGTAGTCTTGATAGATTATCAGTTAAGTTTATTTGTTGACGCATAATACTTTTTAAAGTAGTTGCATCTTTAGAACCAAGAAAAATGTCTGAAAAGTCATAATAAATATTATTATCTCCTGCTTTTTTTGGTCATAATTTACGAAGGGCGTTAATCCACTTACTAAAACCATCATTTTCTTGTCTGTACGAGGAATGGTCATATTCGTTTAAAGCATTGCTCCAACAGGTTTTTATAGATTCAGACTCTTTATCGATAAAGATTTTTAATAATTGTCCTATCATTTCTATATTTTTAATATATTAGTTACTGTTTTGGTCTAACATTTTTTCTGTATATGCATTAGACGTTAGCTAAACTATTTCAAATTTGCAATGTGATTGCAAATATTAAAGAATTTTGCTAAAAATAAACAGAGATACTTTCTGTTAGCCAATATAAAATGTACTATCAAAGGACTTTATCTACTATTTTGGAAAATGCTAATAATACTTTTCCTGTTGTTTTAATTACTGGACCAAGACAAGTTGGTAAAACAACAATTTTAGAACACAATTTATCATTAAATAGACAATATATTACGTTGGATGATCCTCAAATTAGATCACTTGCAAACACAGATCCTTCTCTATTTTTTCAAACTTATGAACCACCTATATTGATAGATGAAATACAATATGCTCCTGAGCTATTTCCTTATATTAAAATGATAGTAGATAGAAAAAAGCAAAAAGGACTATTTTGGCTTACAGGATCTCAACAGTTTCATTTAATGAAAAATATAACAGAATCCTTAGCCGGGAGAGTGGCTATATTAAATTTGCAAGGGTTGTCTCAATGCGAGAAGCTTCAAAGAAAATCTGAAACATTTACTACAGAACTAAAGAAAATAAAGCTTCAAATGAATGTAAAAGAAATATATGAGTATATTTTGCGAGGATCTTTTCCAGCTTTATTTGCGGATAAGAATATGTCGTGGAAATTATTTTATGACTCTTATCTGAAAACCTATATAGAACGGAATATTAGGTCTATCCTTAATGTTTCTTCTGAACATGATTTTTTAAAATTCTTATGCATAATAGCCGCTAGAACAGGACAACTTATTAATTATAGCGAAGTATCAAAGGAAGTTAGGGTTAGCGTCAATACAGTAAAATCCTGGATTTCTGTACTTGAAACGTCTGGGTTAATATATCTATTGCAACCCTATTCGAGTAATTATATTAGCAGGACTGTGAAAACTCCTAAGTTATATTTTTTAGATACAGGTCTATGCTGTTACTTAAGTGGCTGGGAGACTGTAGAAACCTTGTCAAATGGAGCTATGAGTGGAGCAATATTAGAGACATATGTGTTTTCAGAGATAATAAAGAGTTATTGGCATAATGGAAAAAGTTTAAAAATATATTTTTATCGTGATTTAGCAAAAAGAGAGATAGATTTTTTAATAGAAGAAAATGATACATTTTATCCGATAGAAGTCAAAAAAACAGCATCTCCAGTGCCAAATGATGTGAAGAATTTTTCTATTTTAGAAGATGCTAAATTAAATATAGGAAAAGGTGCTGTTATTTGCTTTTCAAATAATTCTATACCTTTAGATAAAGATGTAAATATTATACCTGTTCCTTCGCTTTGAAAGTTTTGTATGAGTTTCTATATACTTTCTTCCTGATAAGGAAAAGGTCGTTTGGAATTGATACCCCAAAAACAATTTTTGCTTTAGTGACGAGTGTGTCATCAGCTAGCATTTGACACTCTCCTGGATCAACTGTAAACCCATATTCAGCACTATATATGCGATAAGTGAATACTATTGAATAGCATGCAACTAATAAAAATTTTCTAAACATAACTTGCCCATTAGAACATAAACTAACTACGTGTAGTCTACTACTCTTTTCTGTCATAAAAGCGACGAATCTTTATTGATAAAAACGCGGAGGATGTATTAATATAAACGCGGGATCTTTATTGATAAAAACGCGAATTATTATGATTATACGCTGGATGAAGAAGGTCTTGGAGAAAAGTTTATTGAAGCGCAGAGTTGTTATAATTTCAGGGCCAAGGCAATGTGGAAAAACTATTCTCTAAGCAACTCACAACTGACAAAGACATTATATACAGAACGCTCGATGATCAGACCTCTCTCAAGGCTGCATTCGACGATCCAAATTCCTTCGTATCTCACAATTCCAAGACTCTGATAATCGACGAGATTCAAAAATGCCCGCTTTTAATCACTGCAATCAAGATGGCAGTTGATACGGATACAAGACCTGGGAGATTTTTGCTAACCGGTTCGTCCGATGTGATTGCAAATCCTGCAGTCTCAGAAAGACTTGCTGGGCGCGTTAAAAATCTTAGGCTTAGAACGATGGCAAATGCTGAAATAAATGGAGGGACCTCTAATTTTCTGACACTGATTTCCTCAGGCAATTTTCCAGATCAAATTGAAGGATTTAACAAATATGAAATTATGAAGCTAGCGTTCAGGGGCGGGTACCCCGAAGTGTTGGACTTTGATGATAATGATCGGAAACAGTGGCATAGAGATTATGCCAATACATTGATTACGAGGGATCTGAAAGACATTTTGAATATTAGACGGAATGACGCCTTAATGAATCTACTCATAATTTTAGCATCTTGGTCTTCGAAATTTATGGATATCGGAAGTATCTGCGCAAAATTGTCGATAACAAAGAATACTTTTGAAACATATGTTAATCTCTTGCAGAACTTATATTTGATTGAAAAATTGAATTGGTCAAGAGATTTTAAAAAAGTTGTTTGTGGAGAGGTATATTCTCAGGTATATTCTTTGGAAGACTTACCTAGGTTAACCGTGGATTAAAACTGATTACGACCGAGTAGGCAAAAAGGAGAAGGTTTTCATAACAGACACAGGATTAATGAGTAGTCTCTTGCACTGGAAGTTTGATAGCGTGGTGCTTGATCCTGATAAATCTGGCAAACTCGTTGAAACTCTTGTTTTTAATGAACTATCGATTCTTCTGTCGATAAATTTCGGATATGAAATGTATCACTATAGAGATCGCGAAAACAGGGAAATTGATTTTATACTAGAAAACGAAAATGGAGATCTCGTTGGTATAGAAATAAAATCAGGAAGTATTGTCTCAAACGATGATTTTAAACATATGAAATGGTTCAAAGAAAAAATATCAAAAGACAGAAGGTTTACAGGAATAGGCTCTGTATTCTGGGAAAAATACTCTCAAATTTGGAGATCATTTTTACACTTTACCAATCGGCGCTTTGCTTTCTAAGAGGTATGCGTGGGAAGTATTACTTTAGGGTATCTGGACATCTGGACAGGTGTCCAGGTTTCATAGCCTCTGCAAGCCTTGAGAATCCTACGATGTCCAGATGTCCAGATGTCCATGGTGTCCATGCAAAAAACATAACAAGTAAAAATTTCCTGTAAAACCATTATTGATATACCTTTGCCGCTCCTTTATGGAGCCAACGGAGCTTTGTATGGTTATGGTATCCTTTACCTACACTCAAGTCCATTGTAAGTCTATTAGAGATTAACACAAATACTTTGTTTGAATTTATCTCACTTTTTTAAATGAAGCATTAAAATATTTGAGGACGAATCGATACAAGAGAAGTATAATGAGGTCATTAAAATTTTAAATTAAATAGCATGACATTTATAGAACAAAACAATACTGTTAAGAAAAATAACTATAAAAAGATTCAAAGGGATTTCGCAAAAGTTGTTTATGAACAGACATGTTGTTTTGGAGATTCGCCTTGGTCAAGAGATTTTAAAAAAGTTGTTTGTGGAGAGGTATATTCTCAGGTATATTCTTTGGAAAACTTACCTAGGTTAATTGACCATATCTTAGATAATTCAAGTGATTATAAACTACATGGAATTACGGAAGAGATTAGAAATCTTTTATTGAAAGATTTTAATTCAGGTAATTTAGACAGTATTTTTATAGAAATTTTTCAAAAAGATCGACCAATGACGGAAAGAGAGAAGGATTCAGCGAGTGCTGATGCCCAGCAATTAGCTCTCATTATAAATGGAATATCCCCCAGTGTTTTAAAATACATTCAACTTTCGCCATCTGATTTGGATTGTACTTATTGGGAGTACAGAAATTATACTTTAAGCGACTTAGTAACAAAGATAACGCATAATGAATTTGATATAATAAAAAAAGCTGTCGCGCATGGTGATTTAAAATGCTTTGATGATACATATAATTCAAATATTAAACTGATCCATTTTGAAGCCTTTGTATCGTGGCATAGCGATAAGAAACCTTCGATCCCGTGTCCTGATTGGATGGTGGAAAAGTTTGGAAGATCGGAAAATACATCTGATGATTGTTATAAAATTAGCAAAGGAGATTGTTTAGGCATAGATATTTTTTTTTATTTCTTTGAAAAATACAAAAAAGAAGTAGAAAATAAAAACCTCAAATCAAAGGAATTAGTTAGGATTATAGAAAATACTGCGACCACGACAGAAATCAAATCTAAATCCAATATAAAATACTACATATACAAAATTCCAGAAATGATAGAGTTAACTGAAAAGCAAATAACAGGTATTGTAAATCTTTTAAGACTCAATAAGCCAAATATATAAAAATCTACAGACTGTTCATAACGCTTGAAAATTCAAAGGTTTCAGAAGT
>JAIRMA010000010.1 GCA_031259085.1 Christensenellaceae bacterium | reverse complement strand
GCTAGGGCTATAGTATTCTTGTTTTCCGTTTGGAAAATATTCAAACGCTGTTAGAAAATTATAATCTTTATACTGCGTAATGACTAAAGTTTTCCAATCAAATTCTGTTTCTCCATGCGTTACAATTGTCATGGGTAGATAACAGATTGCTGAAATACTTATGATTGCAAACAATAGTAGAAAAAAAATTATTCTTTGATGAAATTTATAAGCACGCATCATACGAGCCTCCTTATAACTTAAGTATTTTTTAATGTTAATATTATACTAAATAAAATCGGGATTGTCAATATCAGCAGCAATCTAATTTACTGAAAAAAAAAAAAACCCACAATTATTATAAGTTTCTTAGATTAGTAGCATATTATATGAATGAAAATACAAGGTTTTAAATTTTTTTTAAAAAAAAATTTAAAAAAATTTAAAAAATTATTGTTTGATAACGTTCACTTTATCATTTTTGGAGTTTATATATATGATTATGCCATCAAAAGTCAAATCAATTATTTAGGCATATTTAATTAGCTAGTGCATCTATCTGTCTATGTAAAAATAACCATGCTATCTCAAAACTTGACTATATGACAAAATTATGTAGATGTTGCATCAAACAAAGGATGATGTGAGATTGATACTTATAAGGTTAAATCATATCTTTTTTCATCGTTTACAGTGAAATAATTAGAGCTAGCTAAATTCTCTTCTATGGAATACTCATCATGTATAGGAAATTCCATGATAGGGATCTCTATATTATTCGTGAGCAAGGCGTGTGGCGAATTGTTTCTATAAAACACATCTTTAACCTTGAATTTATTTGTTGATGATTTAGACTCAACAAAAGAACATCTATAATAGAGTTTTAAATTATTAATCTCAACTTCGGTAGTAGTTTTGTATGGAAAAATAAATTTATCAACAAAAAGTGTTTCTGGGCGGGTCAATATTTCTAAAGGCGATGCATATTGTTGTTTAACACCAAAATTCAATATTAAGACCTTCTCGCATATAGAAAAAGCTTCATCAGGTGAGTCCGTCATAAATACAAAGGGTGCAGTAATTGATTTGATATATGGCGTCATTTCTCTAAATAACTGAGTGCGTCTAGGTGTATTCAAAATTGCAAAAACATTATCAATTAAAAATAAATTTGATGTTCTCAAAGAGCTTCTAGCAAATACAGTGCGAATCAAATCCTCCTTGTCTAGTTGTGAGACAAGATCTGTCAAATTGGGATATATGCCAAATTTTGAGGAGGCTAGAACTATTTGTTCTAGACGATCTTTTTTTTTAATGCCGCGTATTCTGAGAGGTGCTTCAAGCGAGCGCTTGACAGTTTGATGTTTCTTGATCCATAAATCAGAGGAAATTGCTACGATATCAAGATCTTTTAATTTAGAATCATATATGTTTATATTGTTAATCGAGATATTCCCAGTTGCTGGTTTTAATAATCCAGCTAGTGATTTAAAGAGAGTGGTCTTACCTCCAGATTCTAAGGCAAGAACCGCTAGCTTTTCATTAGAATTTAGGGTAAAAGAAATATCTTGTATTGCGGTAACGCCATACAGATATTTTAAAGTCAGATTATTTACAATCAAAGGCACAAATATTAGGTTCCTAATACATATCTAGAATTCTTTTTAGGTGCTTGCATAATTTCTTGTGCTTTAGCTTCATAACCAGGTCTGCCTAGAAGTGCATAAGTTGCATTTTTGCCTTCCTCTACACCAGGCTGATTATACGCATCAATCTTTAAGAATTCTCCAGCATAAGCAGTCTCTAACATAAAGAACATAACCAGTTGTCCTAACGATTCCGCAGTAACTGATGATAGCACTATCTTGTTATTCAGTTTGCCTTTCTTAGTAATTGCATATTCTGTAGCAATCAATTCAGCTGTAATTAGCTCATTTAATGAATGCCCAGAGAGGAATGAAAGTGATGGCATTGAATCATATCCACCTGGGATAGTTATAGTATTCCTGAATTTTTCAACCCCTATAAAAGTTATAACTTTATCTGCTGGGCCGTCCACATAAAGCTGAATCTGACTATGTTGATCAGTGACACCTAAAGCTTTAACAGGTGTTTGTCCACAATTGACAGTTTCACCAGCCTTGTTGACAGCTTTACCAAGGCTCTCTCCCCATAATTGACAATACCAATCGGCCATTAACTTGAGTGAGTCAGAATACGGCATCATTACACTTATGTTTTTACCACGGTTAACGAGGGCATCATACTGAAGAGCAGCAGCAGCTAGCGCTGGATTTTGATATATACTTGTTGTTCGCTTACAGATGTTGTCAATATGTTTTGCTCCGCTTAAAAAAGCAGTGATGTCAATGCCAAGAACTGCTGCAGGTAATAACCCTACTGGAGAAATTATACTAAATCGGCCACCGACACCTTTTGGGATAGTAAAGGTTGTTAATCCTTCTTCTTTAGCGATCTCTATTAAACTACCATTCTCAGCATCTGTGGTTGCGACGATGTGTTCAGCCGCGTTTGGACCAAAATTCTTCTTAAGAATATCATAGATAATTATAAACTGGCTCATCGTTTCAGATGTAGATCCGCTTTTCGTAATTATGTTGAATATTGTTTTATCGAGGTTAAGAACATCTAAAAGGGCCTGCATTCTATCGGGATCAATATTATCCTCAACATAAAATTTGGGGGCTTTCCTTCTGCTCCTTGGTAATTCGTTATGTCTAAGATGACAAAGGGCTTGGAATAACGCCATAGGACCTAAAGCTGATCCGCCTATTCCCAAAACAACAAAGGCATCACAATCGTTTCTAATCTCTTTAGCGGTTTGTTTAATTGCATTTACTAAATCACCTTTAGGCTCTGGTAATATAGCCCATTCAGTCATTCCCTTTCCACGAGTTGCTGTAAATGACTTTGCTACTTCTTCTGCTAAAACATCGAGCTTTTCTAGATCCTGGACAGTATATCCGTCCTTATCTCCAACATATTGTGCCATCATGTTATTAAAGTCAAATTTTAATTTACTATCCATTTAAATTAAATCTCCTTTCCGCCTCGTTAAGGCATTGCTTTAAGTATTTCAAACTGGCGGCTAATTCGCCATAATTAGTGTAATTATCATGATAAGGTTCCATTATAAGAGGGCCATTATAACCATACTCCAACAACTTTACGAAAAATTTAGTAAAATCAAAAACTCCATTACCAGGTAATGCTGGCGATCCACTAGCTGTATAATCGCAAAGATGAACATTAGCTAGCTGAGCATGGCATGCGTTTAGATAATCAATCACATCGATTTTTGATTGCATTGCTTGCTTTATATCAAGACATGCTAATATTTTACTCTTTTTGCATAGATTTGTAAAGAATATAGGCGAATTAAAGTAACAATAATGAACATTTTCATAAGTTATATAACAATTTTTGTTAGTTATATCTGATAAAATGTGTTGTATCTCGCTTAAGCGAGTACTTATTTTATTATAGTCAAGTACATATTCTATTCGCTTTAATCTAGCAGGCCCATGCATAGTATAGCACTTTGCACCCAGAATTTTTGCGGTATTGGCAACATTCTTGAAAATTTCTTCAGCGTCAATTTGATTTCGTCTATATGCACTAAACAAATCAGGTTCGAATTGCATGGATTGTGTATGAATGCTATACACCTCAAGTCCGTTTAAAGATTTCTTTAAAATTTCAGCAAATTCAGGCGTGTATTCAGAAAAAGTTGCCAAAAAAACTTCACATACTTCTGCGCCAATTGATCGTATAATATCAAAAGTCTCTTCAGTTGGTATTTTTAAAAAGAATGCTCCAGTTGAAATGCCTATTTGCATATATAATGCCTCACCCCATCTAGATAATAAAAAATAACACGCTCAATCTGTGAACTAGTTAATAAAGTGTGCAGAGGCAATGTAATTTCGTTCATATATTGATTATATGCATTTGGGAAATCTTTAATATCAAAGCCCAAATTTTTATATGCGGTGTGAAGTGGTAATGGTTTATAATGGACATTGCAAGAAATTCTGCGATCAGCAAGCCCTTGAATAATAGCATTTCTAGATTTTTCGTCTATATTAAGAACTCTAGTCATGTATAAATGAGCAGATGAACAGGAACTGTCAGAAAAGTGATTCAAGGATTCAATTACAGTATTATTGAATGCTTCGTTGTAAATCTGAATAATTTCTGCTCGTCTTTTTAACAAACCATCATATCTATCTAATTGCGACATCCCAATGGCTGCAGCAATATCAGTCATGTTGCATTTGTAATACAAATTTTCAATGTCATACTCCCAAGAGCCTATTAAAGTTTTCGAGAGGGCATCCTTTGATTGTCCGTGTAGCGACATTAACATAAATTGGTGATAGATATCGTCACTTGATATTGTGGGGATGTTTTTCCAAACAATGGCTCCACCTTCAGCTGTTGTTAAATTCTTTACTGCATGAAATGAGAAAGTGGTGAAGTCAGCGTAAGATCCTGATTTTAATGTGTCTCGGGTTGCTCCAAATGAATGCGCTGCATCTGCTAATATTAGTACGCGACCCATGGCTTCTTGATACTTGCCATTAGGCTTGAATTCAGGTTTTTTTTGATTGACAATGCTAAATAAGCGATTGTAGTCACACATTTTCCCCGCTATATCAACTGGTATAATAGCTTTAGTTTTGTCTGTAATTAGATTAATAAGGTTATCATAATCCATTTCATAACTATTTGGGGCGACATCCGAGAGTACAATTTTTGCGCCAACGTGAGCAATGACACTAGCGGACGCAGTGTAGGTATAAGCAGAAGTAATTACTTCATCTCCAGGGCCAATATTAAAAAGTCTTAAAATCAATTCCATACAAGACGTAGCAGAATTAAGACATACAGCCCTTTCTACGTTACAGTAATCAGCTATGCGACTCTCGAAGAGTTTAGTTTTTAATCCAGTAGTTATCCATCCTGATCTTAGAACACTGACAACCTCCCTTATTTCACGGTCAGTTATATCAGGCGGGCTGAAAGGCACGGTGTTGTTTAGCACTATAATCCTTAAAAGTCAATTTGACTTAATTAATAATACGAAATCATCATTTGTGAAAAATTAAATTTCATTTAGAATATTTTAACATATAAATATAAAATTTCAAAATGTTATCACTAATGTTGTTAATAAAGAAAACCAGGTAAAATTTGTATAGATAATTTCAGAAAGGTATAAATAACAAGGTTAAGTTCAATGTAGGAGTTTTAATTATAATATTTACAAATGTCATTTTATTTAGTATAATTTAATGGCATTCATAATTAACTAGAAATACTAATAATTCAGAGGGAGAGCTGATTTGACAAATAACGATTTAAACGAAAACATAAAAAGTACCTGTATAGAGAATCACACGCTAGATGAAGGGTCAAACACTAATGATATTAGTAGCGTGACGAGTAGCCAAAATGAGAATTCAGATGACGATGTTGAAAATCTCACTATGCATGAGGTTTTTGATCGAATGCGTGGGCTTCATGAAAAC
>JAIRMA010000112.1 GCA_031259085.1 Christensenellaceae bacterium | reverse complement strand
TTCCCAATATATTCAAACACAACCTCATTGCACAATATATCCCATATGTTGTTAATAATACTTGTATCAGTAATATTCTTTGTAATATATCCACCATTATCATTATCCCAATATATCATAATTTCAATTATATTCCATTCAAAATTGGAGTATTGTGGAAATTCCTTAATATTAATGGTATTAGGATAAACATTCTTTCCACAACTAACTAACATACTAGATGTCGTAAATAACGCAACCAACATTATAAAACCCAAAAGTATTCTTCTTTTTTTAGCCATATATATTAACGCTCCATCCCAATATGCTATCCCAATATCCAGAAAAATCTATGAATCTGCTACTATTAGAGGAGTCCCAACCATCAATCACTCTAAGATATCTCGTGTAGCGATATTCTGTTGTGGTCCATTTGAAAAACAAAATTTGATGTTGAACACGTTTTGCAATTAATACCTTTGCAACCACCTCCTCTGTATCACTAAATAAGTCAATTTCAGATATTATTGAGAAGCTAGAATATAACATACCCATTTTTGAATATTAAGCACTTAAAAAATTTTCAGCTATTTCATTATAGATATAAGGAAAATCATTATTTACTGATGCAAATGCAAAATATGTGTCATAGTTAGCAATAATAAAAGTTCCAAATATCAACAATAAGATTAGGACTAATCTTAAAGAAAAGAAAAATGTTTTTTTCATAAAAGCCTCCTATACATAAAATTTATTTTGAAAACAGTTTAACAAATATTAAAAAAAAAGTCAATAGTTAATTTGGTCTTGCCTTGATTAAATTTTGTAAGTTAATTCTCAGAGCAAGTGCAGTTCTATGGAAAATCCTGCATCTAATATGAGAACACATGCAGCAAACGGAATTTTTTTAATTTTTGTGTAAAAAAATGGAGTATATTTAATTTTTGATTTTTTTTAGAATAAAAATCTTAGAAATTTTCTTGCTAAAAACTCTTTACTCAAAGAAGATAGCAGATGTCATAGAATAAACGAACCAGAGCAATTCATCTTTAATATATGGTGATGATGTAATTTTCATAAACAATTTGTACAACAAGTTCATAGGAAATTTTAATTTATATCTCACCTCGGCGCGGACATAACCTGCCTTCTTAACAGGTAGTGTAATAGTAACAGGAGCAGTCTTTTTTGCTTGTGTTCTATAAATTTCACCAGTTTGTATATTTGTTCTCGTTATATGTTTTTAAATTCATTGTACAGTGCATACTATTTAGATTTTTGTCTATAATCTAAATATCATTTTATGGAGATTATTTATGCTTTTAAAAGACAGTAAAACATTTTTACATTTAGCAGAGGCTTTTGCTGGTGAATGTATGGCTAGAACACGATACGAATTTATTGAATATGGTGCCCGGATGGCAGGGAACACTGCGTTAGCTGATATATTAGCCAAAATAGCTTTTAATGAATTTAATCATGCACGTATGCTCTACACTTTTTTGCAAAAAGGACATAAATCTACTATATCAAACATTAATATATCATCTGGCTATCCATTTAAAGAAAAGTGGGATGTATTAGAGAATCTCAAACTTGCAAGTGAAAATGAAAGAGAAGAGGCCTTTGAAATATACCCTAAGCATGCTGAAATAGCTAAAACAGAAGGCTTTGAAGATATTGAAAAATTATTTTTAAACATTGCTTCTGTGGAAAAATCGCATAGTCTACTTTTGGCTGAATTATATAAACAAATGAAAACAAATTGTATGTATAAAAAAGAGAATAGTGTTGAATGGCGTTGTGCTGATTGTGGATATACATTCAAAGGTTCAGATGTTTTCGCTGAATGCCCATTATGTGAAGCAAAAACTGGTCATGTTTCCATCAAATTAGCAACATGCTCAATATAAAAGATTTATGAGTTACTTTTATTAGATTGTTTGTTTTTGCCCTTTTGCTAAACACTTCATGATCTTTATCTCACTATTTTTTTCATTCTAATCTTTAAATTTTCATATCTAAAATATTTTCTCTCCATTAGCACTCAAATAACAGAATTTCAGTTTATTTGAGTGCTAATATTACTTGTTCTCACTACTTTTTAGTATTTAAAAATATACATAATTCGCTCTAATAATAAATTTCTGATTTTTTATATAAATATCATTACCTCAGGTTTACTATCAAAATTGCCAACTTAGTATCTACGTTCCATATTATCATCTCTAAAGTTATTACCAATTCAATAACACTCATATCTAAATTATATTTCTTGCTTTTTATTATATTTCATGATAAAATGTAATAACTTTTTTCATCAATAATTAATGATTACATTCTAAATAATGTTCATATTAACTTCAAAAAAGATAAACCCGCAAATAATAGGAGCTTTTCATAGATTATGTCAAATGAAATACCCGTTAAAATCTATTTAAGCGAAAAAGAGATGCCAAAATTTTGGTATAATTTTAGAGCTGACATGAAAGAGAAACACCCACCTTTTATTCATCCTGGCACTTTAGAACCTTGTGTTGCAGAGGATTTGTATCCTGTTTTTTGCAAGGAATTAGTATCACAAGAATTGAATCAAACTGATCAAAAGATACCTATCCCTGATGGTATTTTTGATTTCTATAAGATGTTCAGACCTTCACCTCTAATCAGAGCATACTCACTTGAAAAAATGTTGGATACTCCTGCAGAAATTTATTACAAATTTGAAGGCAATAATACATCTGGCTCTCACAAATTAAATTCTGCTGCGGCACAAGCTTACTATGCAAAACAAGAAGGTCTAACGTCATTAACAACAGAAACTGGTGCTGGACAATGGGGCACTGCGTTGTCTATGGCTTGTGCATATTATGGCATTGATTTAACAATATATATGGTTAAGGTTTCAAGTGAACAAAAACCTTATCGAAAAATTGTCATGGAAACTTATGGGGCAAATGTAATCCCATCCCCATCAGATAAAACCATCGTTGGACGCAAAATACTAGCTGACAACCCTACTACAGGGGGATCATTAGGTTGCGCCATTAGTGAAGCAATTGAACAGGCTATTACAACTGAAAATTGCAGATATGTTTTGGGGAGTGTTCTTGATCATGTGCTTTTACATCAATCTGTTGTTGGACTTGAATGTAAAATAGCAATGGATAAATATAAAATTAAGCCTGATATTATTATTGGTTGCGCGGGTGGTGGATCTAACCTTGGTGGAATTATCGCTCCTTTTATGGGTGAGCGCCTGAATGGAAAAAATAACATTAGATTCATAGCTGTCGAACCTGCATCGTGCCCATCATTGACAAGAGGTAAATATTGTTATGATTTTGGAGATACTGCTAAGACAACCCCTTTGATTAAAATGTATACATTGGGGAACAGATTTATTCCATCTGCTAATCATGCAGGTGGACTTAGATACCATGGCATGAGTCCTATTATTTCTAAACTTTATCATGACAAATTTATAGAAGCTAGATCTTACATCCAAAATGACGTTTTTGATGCTGCTAAAATATTTATCAAAACGGAGGGCATCTTGCCTGCTCCTGAATCAACACATGCAGTAAAAGCTGCTATTGATGAAGCCTTAGAATGCAAAGCAACTAATACTAAAAAAGTAATTTTATTTGGACTTACAGGTACTGGCTATTTTGATTTGTTAGCATATTCACAACATAATTCTGGTGAAATGACTGATCATGTCCCTACGGATGATGAATTAAATGCTGGCTTCTCATCAATAATACCTTTTGATATTAAATACTAACGCGCATTTTCTAGAATTAATTTAAAGGCGTTTATAAAACATATAGTAAAGGGCGTTTTTTGGTTTTACATTTCACATTTATAACAAAAATTAATGCTTGAGATTTACAATCAATTAAAAGTGAACTTTTGCTATACTTATATAACATAAAAGCTTAACAATCATATTTTGATCAAAGCTCAATCATTGGAGGATATATATAATGGGAATTTTCGACTTTCTATTTAAAAGAGAGAAGAATAAGCAAATTAAGAAAATTAGTGTCATTGCGGACTCTATAGAAGTCCTAGAACCTAGCGTTTCAGCATTGTCAGACACGGAATTAGCAAATAAGACTATTGAATTTAAAAATCGCTACCAAGAGGGGGAGTCTTTAGATCAACTCCTCCCAGAAGCATTTGCAGTGGTCCGCGAAGCGGCTAAACGTGTGCTTAATATGCGTCACTTTAACGTTCAATTGATGGGTGGTATAGTATTGCATCAAGGCAGGATATCTGAGATGCAAACTGGTGAAGGAAAAACTTTAGTCGCAACTCTTCCAGCATATTTAAATGCATTAACAGGAAAAGGTGTACACATAGTAACGGTTAATGACTATTTGGCAAGGCGCGATGCAGAATGGATGGGGAAGATATTTAATTTCTTAGGAATGACAGTAGGTGTTATTACTGGTGAAATGAATTATGCCGAGAAAAAAGAAGCCTATGCTTCCGACATAACATATGCAACAAATAATGAAATTGGCTTTGATTATTTGCGTGATAACATGGAAAAAGATAGAGAACGCACTGTTCAACGCGGGCACAATTTTGCAATTGTGGATGAGGTTGACAGCATATTAATCGACGAAGCGAGAACACCTCTCATAATTTCTGGCCGTGCTGGTGAAAGTGATGAGTCATATGTCAAAGCAAATAGATTTGTAAAAACTTTACATGATGAGGATTATATAAAAGACGAAAAGGATCGTCATATCTATTTGTCAGAAGTTGGGGTGGAAAAAGCAGAAAGGTATTACGAAATCAATAATTTAGGGGACTCGGAGAACGCAGATTTGAGCGTCAAAATTAATTCTGCACTACGCGCCAACTTTCTAATGCATGTAGATGTTGATTATATTGTTGAAGATGGGCAAATCATAATAGTAGATGAATTCACAGGCCGTAAAATGGCGGGCAGACGATACAGCGATGGACTACACCAAGCTATTGAGGCAAAAGAAAATGTCCGGGTTAACAGGGAAAACAGAACAGTTGCTACCATAACGTTTCAGAATTATTTTAGACTATATTCAAAACTATCTGGCATGACTGGCACAGCAATCACCGAAGAAGCTGAATTTAATGGAATATACAAATTGGATGTCGTTCCAGTGCCCACAAATTTGCCATGCGTTAGAACTGACGAATTAGACAAAATTTATTTAACAAAAGACGTTAAGTTTAATAATATTATACAAGATATTAATGAGTGTAATACAAAAGGTCAACCAGTATTAGTGGGTACGACCAATGTAGAGACTAGTGAATTATTAAGCAACCTCTTAAAACAGGAAGGAATCAAACATAATGTTTTAAATGCAAAAAAACATATGGAAGAAGCTACAATAATTGCACAAGCGGGTTGTAAAAATGCTGTTACAATTGCTACAAACATGGCAGGTCGGGGCACTGATATTTTGCTCGGTGGTAATCCAGAATTTCTAGTAAAAAAACGGATGATTTTAGAAGAGTATGATGAATCATTAATAGAAATTGCATCCGCTAAAAATCATTTGACAGATGAATTACAGATAGCAGCTAGGAATAGATACAATGAATTACTGGCTGAATACAAGAAACAGACTGATGCTGAAAAAATTACCGTTTGCGAATTAGGCGGACTCCGTGTTATTGGGACAGAGCGTCATGAATCAAGACGTATCGACAACCAGTTGCGTGGTAGATCCGGACGTCAAGGCGATCCTGGGAGCTCTTGTTTTTATCTATCATTTGAGGATGATTTATTACGTTTATTCGGCGGAGATCGAATGCGTCTAGCCTTCAGTTCCTTGAGTTCTGGGAATGGAGATATGTTAATCCAAATGCCCTTAGTTACAAGAGGCATTGAAATGGCTCAAAGGCGTTGTGAAGAAAACAATTATGAACGGCGTAAATATGTATTAAACTATGATGATGTAATGAACAAACAACGTCAATTAATTTACGCACAGCGTAATGAAGTTTTAGATGGGAAAGATGTTCATGATCAAATAATCAAGTATATGGAGCCTGTTATAGAAGAGATTACAAATTCTTTTGTTGATTTTACACAAGGTGATGAGACAACAATCGATTATGCTAATTTTAATAATAATTTAGAACTGAAAGTTCTAAACAAAGGCACAAATATAGTAACCCGAGAATTATGTTCGCATTTAAATTATACGCTTTTAGTTGATACCATATATCAAAAAGCTAAAGAACAATATGAAGAGAAAATACAAAGAGCAAAAGAAAACAATATTAATTTTTACAGCACAGAAAGAGAATTATTACTAAATCAAGTTGATAAGCATTGGATGAACCATATAGCAGATATGGATGCTTTAAGAAAAGGCATCGGTCTTAGAGGTTACGCTCAGCATGATCCAATAATGGAATATAGAAGAGAAGGTGCAGATATGTTTGAAAAGATGATTGATAGCATACAAACCTCCACTGTCATAATGCTCGTAAAATTTGATATTGATTTGGTTCTCGAACAAATATCTCTTAAAAAAAGAGAGATCCAACAAATGATTGCTAAATCGACAGCTAAAACTATTGAAAAGAAAGTTAGAGTAGGTCGAAATGACCCATGCCCATGCGGATCAGGGCGTAAATATAAGAATTGTTGCGGAAAATAGTATGACTGATATTTACGAATTACGTCAACAATTAGAAACTATTACACAATCAATAAACACATCTGCAAAAGCTATAAATATAACTAAACTCGAAGCTGAGTTGAATACAATTAAGTCTAATCAAGTTGATCCTGACTACTGGAAAAATTTAACACAGGTTCAAACTGATAACCAACGTATTGCTTCTATTGAAAGACGATTGGATATCGTACGGACATTAATTGTAAAATCCGATGAGCTTAGAGAATTGTTAGATTTAACTGGGGACGCTAATGATGATTCACTAGTCTCCGAAATAACGATTGATTTGCAGAATTTATCAAATTCTGCACATGATTTATTTTTAGAAACCTTATTTACTGGTAAGTATGATTCCTTGAATGCAATTTTGTCCCTCCATTCAGGTGCCGGGGGCACTGAGGCTCAAGATTGGGTAGATATGCTATACCGAATGTATGTACGATTTTGTGAAAATGCGGGATTTAAAGTAAGTGTCATTGACTATTTGCCAGGCGATAGTGCAGGAACAAAAAGTATAACATTCGTATGTTCAGGCGCAAATGCATATGGACTTCTAAAGGCAGAAATGGGTGTTCATCGTCTTGTTAGAATAAGTCCATTTGATGCAAATAAGCGTAGACATACTTCTTTTGCATCACTCGAAGTCATGCCTGAAATAATAGGAGATTCTGACATCAAAATAGAAGCCGATGACCTTAGAATTGACACACTGAGATCAAGCGGTGCTGGAGGACAGCATGTCAACAAAACTGAAAGTGCCGTACGAATTACACACATTCCTACTGGCATTGTGGTTTGTTGTCAAAACGAACGTTCTCAAATTCAAAACAAAGAGACCGCTATGCGCCTGCTCAAAGGTAAATTAATCGAAAAAAAAGAGCGTGAACGTATTGAAATGAATCTTAATTTAAGGGGTGACATTAAGAAAATCGAATGGGGGAGTCAAATAAGGTCATACGTTTTTTGCCCATATACTCTCGTAAAAGATCATCGTACTAATCATGAGAATTCCAATATTAATGCAATTATGGATGGAGATTTGTCTGAATTTATTTATTCATATTTAACTAAAATTAGTGCTGTCTATGATGCATAATTCATTCTAACTCTGTCCTGTTTTTAATCGTCACTTGAAATAATAGATAAAATATAACGTTTAAGACCATTAAAAATATTACTTCTATATTAAAACAATCGATATAGTGACTGTTAATATAACTTTATAATTCATGTGTCTGTTTAGGTAAAAAAATCTAAAAAATTAAGTATATTTAATAAAATTAATCTGATCATATTTTTGACAAAAGTTTAATTTCACCGTATAATTATAGAGTTAGCTATTGCTAACTATTCTTATATGAAATTTGTATAGCTTCCATTAAAGTTCACAACATTTAAGTGCGCTTAAATTATTGGATATTAAAAGAGTTAATTCTCTGCGCTAAAACAAATCTTACAAGGTACTGTTGATGCAAGTCAACATTTATTTTTAGCATTTTGTTAGCATATGCTAACTGGAGTTTAATGAGACAAAATATATTAAAAAATAAACGTCTTCTGATGATCGTTCTATTTATACTCTTGTTCTTTACCTCATTGCGTATTGGCGCAGTGTCTAATGTAACCTTTATCAACCTCTTAAAAGGCAATAAATTAGCTTGGACAATTCTGATGTCGAGTAGGTTACCCAGAACTCTAGCCATTATTTTAGCGGCATCTGGGCTCAGTGTGGCTGGGCTTATTATGCAATCAATTAGTCGAAATAAATTCATGTCCCCATCAACTGCAGGAGCCACAAACGCAGCAGGACTTGGAATTATTATTGCTTTTATAACATTAAGTACACAATCAGGGATAATACAGACAATATTTGCATTTTGCTTTTCTCTAGTTTCTACTTTATTATTCACTAGTGTAATTAATCGCATACATGTTCGGGACGTTGTCTACATTCCTCTAATCGGCATGATGTATGGGGGTCTTATTAGTAGTATTACAACACTTTTAGCATACCAATTCGATGTCATGCATATGATGCAAACAATCAATAATGGATCATTCGCAAGAGTGGGCAGTTATGGGATGATTTATATAATTGCAATCCCACTAATATTAGCTGTCATCTATTCCTCTAAATTTTCGATCATCGGGTTAGGAGAGGATTTCTCTAAAAATCTAGGGCTCAATTATAATCGTGTTGTCTTTTTGGGACTTGTTATAATTGCATTAGTCAGTGCAGCATCATTTACAGCAGTCGGGCCGTTGCCGTTTATAGGTTTAATCATTCCAAACATGACGGCATCATTCTACGGTGATAATATCAAAAAAACCATTATAGATCTTATGCTGTTTGGTATTAATTTTGTATTTGTTTGTGACATTATTAGCAGATTAATCATTTTCCCATTTGAAATGTCGGTTAGTCTTACAATAAGTATAATTGGTGGTGTCATCTTCATGTTTTATGTTATTGCTAACATAAAACGAAAAAATAAATCTCAGATCCAAAGTAATGACAAGTTGATTTCTAGAAAAAATGATAAGGAGCCACAAATTGCGCACGATTAAGGTAAATTACAGACCCTCTGTAAAATTGAAACGAATGATTTTCATTTCTATCATAGTTGCATTAGTCTTTTCCATTGCATTTTATATCTATTCTAGGACATTCGCAAAATCAGAACGTCTTGGCATTCGGATGACTTCTATAGCATTCAATTCGATCATGGAACGTGTAGTAGGAACGATGATAGGTATGACAGTTTCTGCTTTTATAATTGCATTTGTCAGTCTTGCTTTTCAAACGACTACAGGAAGTAGAATATTAACACCATCCATGATAGGTTTTGATTCAATATTCATTGGAACTCAAACAATAATCGTGTTTTTCTTTGGAACAGCTACAGAAATATTTTCTAATATATACCTTAACTTCGTTATAACCGCAGGCGCTATGCTTGCTGTCTCAATGTTAATGTATGGAGCGATACTTAGAAACTCAAAAAACAATATAGTTTTCCTATTGCTGTTTGGTTTAATTTTGTCCGGGATAATACGCAGTGGTTCTACATATTTGCAAACGATCATGGATCCTTCCAGTTTTGCACAATTGCAAGCTGCAACGACAGTTACAATTAATGGAATGGATACCAGGCTCGCAAAGTTTCTAGCACCGTTTATGATCGCACTGTGTCTCATCTTCTTATCTAGGCACAAGACATATGATGTGCTGGCCTTAGGTGAGGACAACGCTAAAAATTTAGGTGTCAATTATTTAAAAGAATCTAATTTTAATCTTGTTATGATCTCTTTGGGTATGTCCATTTCAACTGCCTTAATTGGTAGCTTAACTTTTCTTGGGTTGCTTGCAGTTAATATAACACGCGAAATATTTAAAACTAATAAGCATTTTCTTCTATTCTTAGCTAGTGGGCTAATTGCTACGCTGGCATTAGTGTTCGGACAAGCGTGTGCCGAAATGTCCCAGGGATCCATACCAGTAACCGTTATAATCGATGCCATTGGATGCTCGTATATGTTTTATTTAATCTTAAAGGAGAACAAAAAATTATGATCCAACTTAAAAACATATTTCAAACATATGGCAAAGGGCATGTGTTAAACGATGTTTCCTTAGACATCCCCGATAATGCAATTACAGCCTTAATTGGCGCAAACGGAGCAGGAAAATCTACATTATTAGGGGTAGCATCTAGGTTATTGCCTGTTATCTCAGGAGATGTTTTATTAGATAATGTAAATATAAGATCTATTAAGACACGTGAGGTTGCAAAGCAAATAGCAGTATTAAAGCAAACACAATCCATAGGTTTAAAAGTAACCATAGCTGAATTGGTTGAGTTTGGTCGCTTTCCTCACTGCGGCGGTCGTTTAAAAGCTGTTGACAAGGAAAAGATAGATGAAAGTATCAACTTCATGAAATTGAATGATATCCGCGACAAATTCATAGATGAACTGTCAGGTGGACAACGCCAACGTGCTTTTATAGCTATGATACTAGCACAAGACACCAAATATGTATTTCTCGACGAACCCCTTAACAATCTCGATATTAAATACTCTGTAGAAATGATGCATATCATTCGTAAACTTGTGAAACGCTTAAACAAAACTGTAGTTATAGTATTACACGATATCAACTTCGCATCTGCATATGCTGATTATATTGTAGCAATGAAAGACGGCAAAATAATTAATCAAGGTGCTGTTAAAGACATGGTCTGTAGCGATGTATTAAACAACGTTTTTGATCATAATTTCAACATAATAGAGCATATGGGAAAACGTGTTTGCCTCTATTATGGAAACCATTCGCATGATTTAATCCCAAATTTTAACTCAGAAGATGAATTTCTAAATCAGATAGGTCATAATCATTCAGCTACGGAGTTAGATAAATCAATAGAGAAAAGTAGAAGGCGTGATTTCTTTAAATTTCAATATTTCGTCGATAAAATCAAATCTAAAGATAAAAAGACATGCTCAAATGAAAATGAAATAGAGAGTAGAAAGGAGGGCACTAAAATGAACTGATTGTCAAACACTATCATTTTTTTCAATTTAAATTAACTTTCATCAAAAAAAATTTTTAAGGAGAATAAAATTAAAGATGAATAAAAAATATATTTTTATAACAATTGCTGTTATAGCGTTTTTAGTTGTAGGGATTCTAGGCCTTACTTCTTGCGACAAGGATGAGGATAATACAGGTGATCCAGTAGTTGATGCTAGACCTACTGTAACAATAGTAGATGCAAATGGTGATGAATTTACCATAAAAACTAATCCAACAAGCGTCGCCATTTACGACTATGGCGTTTTAGATATTTTGGACAGTGTGGGTTTTGATACCTTAGGTATCGAAAAGCTAGCTGTTCCCAATAAAGATGGTTTGCCAGCTGATTTAGCGTCATACAAAGAAAGAGATAACGTTATTAGTGCAGGTTCCCTTTTTATTGTAGATCTTGACGTATTGGATCTGATTCAACCAGAATTAATTATACTAGGTGGTAGATCATTTGGAAGAAAAGCCGACAACTCAGCAGTTACTGCAGCAGAAAAAGAAGAATTGGTTAACGAGGCATATGAGAAATTTCCTAATGCCACTTTTATCAAGTTATCGGTTAATAGCTCAAACTCTAGTCTGTTAAGTGACATGCAACGCAACGCGTATGCATTAGCAAGAATATTTAATAATGTTGAAATTGCTATTAAATATAAAGCAATAGACGATGGTATGGATGAAATACAAGCTAAGGCAAAAGCCTCTGGAAAAACTGCATTATTTGGAATGATGGTTGATCAAACTACTTTCTCTGTCTTCAATGTAAATAGTAGATTCGATATGTTATATGAAGAATTCGGATTTACTCCTGTTGATCCTCAAGCTGTAGCATGGGGCGATGCGCACGGACTTAACGCACGCTGCGAATATGTTCTGGATAAGAATCCTGATCTCATCTTCATCCTTGACAGAAGTGCAACAATCGGAACTGGTGCAGGGTATGAAAACTTCTTGGCTGATGCGTCAATTCAGCAAACAGAAGCATACAAGAATGATAATATTTATTTACTTACTGGAGAAGCCTGGTATACAATGACAGGTGGATTTACAGCGGCTGAAAGAATGATTGAAGATATTAATCAATATTTCGATAGCCTAGAAGAATAAAAGTATTAACCTCTTCTATATTCAGCCCTTTTTTCTAAGGGCTGAATATAAAACCTAAACGGAGACCCAGTGTTTGTTATATTTGCATTATTGTCTGCTGTTTTTTCATCACTCACTGCACTATTCTCAAAGTTGTCTTTAAAACAAATAAAACCGCAGACAGCCGTTTTTTTTCGCACGGGATTAATTTTAATATTCCTGTGGGCATTCGTATTTCTAACTGACGCATTAGATATAAAAACCATTAACGCAACTAATCTTGTTTTTTTGGTCTTGTCTGGAGCATGCACAGGTTTATCCTGGATTTCATACTTTAAAGCATTATCTATTGGTGATGTGATGAAAGTATCGGCTGTCGATAAATCTAGTGTATGTTTAACGGTAATTATTGGTATAATTTTTCTAAACGAATCCTTTACTGTTTTTAAAATTATTGGTGTTGTAGCTATCCTTTTAGGCACATATTGTATGATCGATAACAAAAGCACCATCTCTAAGCGCACTTCTTTTGCATATTTCCCTTTTGCTGCTTTGTCAGCAATCTTTGCTGCCCTCACGTCTATTTTTGCAAAAATTGGATTGAAAGATGTGAATTCTGATTTAGCAACCGCCATTCGCACATGTATTGTATTCGTCATTGCAGGTCTGTTTGCACTTATAATTGACGTTTACAAACCAAGAGCACAATTAAAAAAAACTAATAATAGGGCTAATGCTACTACACAAGATGATAATTTTTCCACTCCCCCAAATAAAGTCAATCTAAATACCGATGACCAAAGTAATATTCTTGCCTTAAGTAAATATGTTCCTCGTAATAAACATAAAATTATCATTGAAATTATATTTCTGCTTTTATCTGCTATTACCACAACATTTGCCTGGCTCATGTACTATAGAGCATTGAGCATGGGGGAAGCTAGCGTCGTTGCGCCTATTGATAAACTAAGCATTGCTTTTACAATATTGTTATCTTGGATTTTTTTAAAGGAAAAATTAGTAAAAAAATCTCTATGGGGAATACTTTTTTTGACACTCGGTAGTATTTCTGTCATTTTCTAACAACTACCAGTTTACATAGATTTGTATACAATTAGTCCATATCATATAACTTTAAATTAATAGATGTGCCTTCTTATCTTAATAATTTTATTATTCTTTGTTAAATTGCATTTGTTTTTTTGTTATATACTAGTTTAATATGATAAACTTTATAATAAATCATTATATGGAGGTTCAAATATGCCAACTGATTATGTAGGTGTATATATTCTCGGTGTGATAATAGTACTATCTATTATAGGCATGGCAACGTATTACTTAATTAAATCTCTTAAGCGAGCAAAAGCTATTGGGATGTCACCTGCAATCATTAAGAACGCAATTAAGTCTTCTGCCGTGTTTTCAGTACTACCTAGCATTCCAATTGTAATAGGTGTTGGAGTGATGATGAGTTACTTAGGCTTAGCGATCCCATGGATTAGGTTAACTGTAATTGGTGCGCTACAATATGAATTACTCGCAATGGATCAGGTAGGAATTACACAAGCAATTCCTACTCCAGAATTAATAGGGACTGCCGCTATTATAATGACTTTTAGCATCGTTGCTGGTCCTATTTTTAACATTGTAGCATATAGGAAGTTGCAACACAAATTAGTTGATTTGGAGCGCAACAATAAAAGACTCTTAGATACTATAACTGGCGCACTACTAGGCGGTATTTTGGCTGGGCTCGCTTCTCACATAATAATTGGAGCATTTTTCTCAGGGGGGGCTGTGGCTGAAGATGGGATTACAACTGCAGCAAATGGTTACATTACTTTAATTACATTAGCAATAAGCATGGTTACTATGGCTGTTTGCGGGATTTTAATCACCAAATTAAAATGGACCAAGCTTGAAAATTATGCTTTGCCCATTACAATATTGGTAGCTATGGGATCAGCATATGCTTTAACATTTGCATTTTAGGAGGGCACAATGAAGAAAAATACTCATATCAATGATTCTGATCTATTTGCGGAATCTTTTCATAAATCTGGTCGTTTGTTCACGCTGATTTGCTTGATCTTAATATCACTGATGCCAGTTGTGTATTGCATAACAGCAGGGGTTACACCTATTTGGACTAGTATATTAAAAGCAATCCCATTTATGTTTTCTTATATTCTTATTGCATTAGTTGAAATTTTTAGTTATGCACCCTTATTAAGTGTTGGGGGGCAGTACATGGCTTACATAACTGGAAATATAAGTAATCTCAAGCTCCCATGTGCTATCAACGCACAAAACATCACTAAAACGAAAAGAGGCACTGAAGAGCAGGAAATTATAACTACAATAGCAATTTCTGTCTCGAGCATTGTAACAACTATTATAATTGCAATCGGATTAATTCCATTAAGTATATTTGGTAAAGATATAGTAGATGTTTTAAAGCCAGTAACACCATATGTAATCCCTGCAATTTTCGGAGGGCTAGGTGTAGTTCTTCTCGCTAGATATTTCAAATTAACAATTGTTCCATTTGCTATTATGTTAGTTATAGCTCTTGTAACTTTTTTGATTGATCAGGATTTAGGACAATCTGTCATGTTAACAATTGGAATGGTTATCTCCTTAATTTCTGCATATATTATACATAAAAGAGGCTCTAAAAAAATCAAATTAGCTGAAGCGCGTGCCGATGATTTTTATAGTGAAGAGGAGGATGATCTGCTAGCAGACTAACCTAAAATACAAAACCACACTTTTAATCATTATATGAAAATTACAATATGTTAAATAGGCCTCGTACGTACTTATTTGTATACAGGGTTCAATTCGAATCTGAATGTACTGTTGCCATTTTGTTCTTTTCTCTTTGTCTGTAGCTAGCTAAACTACCGTTTTTTAAGTAACTTTTAAGAGCTATTCTCTTAAGTATATCCTCATTAACGCATTCTGGTCTAATTATCGCATCCCTTAGTACTTGAACAATACAAATCGTTCAGTCTGTAACTAAAGTTCTATCTAAATACTATGACTCTGCTGGTTTCTTGCAATTTGTTGTGACTAGAGTTATTGCCTTAAAACCTCACGTCTTTGAAGGCGCAAATCTAGCCTCTCTTTAGCCGCCTAATTGGCTACATGCGCTTAGTTCTTGTTATTCGGGCTTTATATCATGTAGCCTTATTAACGCTACAGCCTTTCATGGGTTTCTATTCTAGGGTCAAGAGATCTAGGCATCTCCTCACACCTCACGAAGTTTAAGGTTTTACTATATGGTTCCATCTAAGTATTTGCCTTTAGGACTTTCCCCATAATATTTGAAACCAGCTTAATAAAAAAACCCAGTTAAGTTTGACTTAACTGGGTTTTACATAAAACAAGACTTATGAAACTTTAGTCATTATAATGTGCTACTTTACATCATCATCTGTTGTTGTGATTTTTTCATCACTCAAACCTGAATCAGCAGAATTCTCATCAGACGTTTTGACATCTTCTATATGTGGTATCTGGTTTGTTAATTCAGAATCACTACTTATGTCAATTTTAGTCGGGTTTATATCATTATTAGAATCTAAATTTATATTAGTATCGTTGTCAACTGATATATTTTCTGATGGCTTAGTTAAATCAATACTTGTGAATTCAATAACACCACTCACATTGTCTACTAATACTGGCGTAGGGATTGCAGCTAATACATTAGTAGTATTATTCTCAGCAACATCCGTGTCATCAGCAAATTCAATATCCTTATCTTCTTCTACAAACCGACTCTTCTTTCCTTTGTCTAACAAATCAAACATAATCGGCACTATGAATAGTGTTAGGAATGTTGCATAGAACAGCCCACCAAGTGTGGCGATGCCCATCGGTTGCATCATTGCCCCAGAGGCACTACCATCTAGAGCCATACCAAATAACGCTATTATTGTAGTAAGTGCAGTCATAAGAATTGGCCTTAATCTATCTCTAGCTGTTTTAACTAATGCGTCTATCTTATCATATCCAGAATTTATTAATCTTCGGACATTGTCTATAAACACAATACCGTTATTCACAACTACTCCCATCAGAATTATGAGACCTACCATTGCTACAACACTTATTGGAAATCCTGTGATTATTAGTGCAAATACACTTCCAGTAAAAGCAAGTGGGATTGTAAACATAATGATGAAAGGTAATTTTAGACTTTGGAATTGAGCTACCATTACTAAATAAATCAAAATTATACCAACTCCTAAAACTATCAGCAAGGTTTGATAGACATCGATGATCATTTGTTCTTCACCTTCAAAATCTACCATTACACCCTCTGGTAGTGTGCTTCTAAACGCATTCATCACTTTCTCAACTTGCGCACTAACATTTGTTATATTGTATTTTTCAATATCCACTTTAGCTGTGACTGTCAATTGGGCGATCCCATCATTATGGATAATTGTGGTATAACCTGGCTCACGCTTTATACTTAAGGGAATTGGTAACCCATTCCTTTCGTCTAATTCATATACTGCTGGTATTCTTTCGCCATTTTCATCAAGTTTATCCGACCCATCGACATCCTTTTCATATTCTAGTACTCTATATAAAACTTTACCATAGTTATCTTTTACAAACGTCTCATCACTACATATTTCAAACAACGGGAATGTCATTGTATAACTTCCTAATTCATCACCTAATGAAACAGTGGTCGTAATCTCATATGTCGTAATATCAATAGGCACCTTTCTTTCTATATCGTAATAAGTTATTAAATTAGCATCAGGTGAAGTAAATATGGTTGTGTTATTTGTGTACTGTGAATCATATTTGAATGACTGAGTCGATTCGTCATACAACACAGGATATTCAACTCCCTCTGAACTTATGTAATAAGTATCATTGCCAGTATTAGAATCTCGTGAAATAAATATTTTTTGAGTTCCAATTAATATTCCATTTATATTCGCATTAAGAACATACCAACGCTGAATATTATATACGTCTCTATATACGATAACGTCATACAAACCCTCTGGGCTATCATCATCAGTCTTCGGATAATTTACCGTCGTTGATGACGACGGCATTTCAAAATCCGCTGCTAGCATTTGATAAACTTGTCCTATAGTCAAACCTTTGGCTGCGGCTTTTTCTTTATCTAAAACAATATGATATTCTTGTTCTGCATCACTAACACCATTATTTACTGAAATAACGCCTGGGATGTTAGCCTCATCAATAAGGTCAGCAAGGATGATAGCATTATCACGCATAGTATCTAAGTCATCACCTGTGAACACAATGGAAACGGTATTACCAGACAATAAATCACCCATTGATCCCAATACGCCTGAATCAGCATTGTAAGAGACTGTGTATGCATCACTTGATAGCCACGACATTTGAGAGCAAGTCTCCTTGAGTGTTTTAGCTACATCTTCACTGCTACTTTTTGTATTCTCCTTTAGAGTAACGTATGCAGTTATATCTCCAGCCCCGATACTAACACCCATCATAACCATACCAGATGATAATTCAACACCAACTGACTCTACATCATTTAATTTTTTTGCCTCACTATAAATATAATCGATTATTTTTTTTACATTCTCTTCATATGTTAGATTATCTGGGAGTTTATTTCGATCAACAGACACTGATAAAGTAAAAGCACCTGCATCCGTAGCGGGGAAGAATATACGTTTCATTGACAATAAGCCCGCACCAGAACCTATTAACAGGATTATTGCAACTACTAACGCTATTACTTTAAAATTGATGGATAATCCTTTGGGGCGCTTTTTAACAGGAGTCTCAGAATTATCTGTTTTTTTCTTCTTTTTCGAAGGTTCATTAATAATCCAATTTGCATTAATTTTAGACGAACCTACCTCAGCATTTTTCTCTGCAAATGATATCACAAGTCTATATCTTAAGATCCTGTCTAACACCTTAGCATAAAAGTTTTTGAAGCGTTCAAACCACTTTGATTCTTTCTTAGCAGGTTTCTTTAACAAATATGAGCTGGCCATCGGGACTAGTGTTAATGCAACAACTAGACTAGCAATTAAAGAGAATGCTAACGTGAGCGCTATATCAATTATTAATTGCTGTGTTATGCCTTTTAAAAATATTAACGGCACAAACACAATGATTGTCGTAATTGTTGATGCAGTAATAGCCCCACCCATTTCTTTTGAACCCTGGACACAGGCACGATAGACACTCTTTCCTTCTGCGCGCAGTTTATATATGTTTTCTAATACAACTATTGAGTTATCAACTAGCATACCAACACCTAAACATAAGCCACTAAGGGACAATATATTTAATGAGATGCCCGCAAAATACATCAACACAAACGCTGTTATAATAGATATTATCATTGACATTGCAACAATGAGAGTCGCCCTTAGATCCTTCAAGAATATAAATAAAATGATAATGGCAAGGCCCATACCTATCAAAATATTCTGAACCAAACTGTTAATCATCATTATAACAGATTCGCCTTGATCAGATAAAATCAAATACTCAAAATCTGGATTAGCTTTTTTTTCGGCTTCTAAAAATTCTTTTACTGCGTTTGAAACATCTACTGTTGAATAATCAGGTTGTTTGTTAATAGATATCATTACTCCAGCAGATCCGTTTACGAGATTTAATATTTTGCTTGCTGTGTTTAAATGATAAACTTCAGCAAGCCCGCCAATTGTCAGTTCTAATGCTGGTAGATCTTTAAGTTTACTAATATAATCAGCTTTTAGCTGATAATAACTTACTATCTCTTCATCCCCATTTGTGTATACAGGTTCAAAAATGTCACCATTATTTAAATATTCCTCTAATTCACTAGCAACATTTGCGATACTCTCACCAAAACCTTTTAAATCCAGAATACTATTTCTTGCACTATCCAGCTCTTCTCGAGTGACAACAATAGTCTCTAGATCATCAGCTAGGCTATCTGCCATACGCAATATTGATTTCATTGTAGAATCTAATGTTAATGTAGTAGGTTTGCCGTTCCCATCTACTTCTAGAGTGAAAAATGGAATTTGTCCTAAATAGTCAAATAAATCATTGCTTGTTATACCAAGGGCAATAGCAATTGATGTCCATGTTGCGTTAGATATCGTCGATAAATCTATGGATGAGTTCTCTTGCCCATTCTCCGCAAGACGCCTGAGATTTTTAATTAAATTAGGATCGATAATATATACAATTTTACCATCAATGTATTGATAAACAAATAGACCATCATCACCTTTTGTTGACTCATCAAATGCATTTAGAAATTGATTTACAGCCCTTTGATATAGTCCATCTTCATCGGCAAAATTCTTTAAAGAGTCTATCATCGATTGATATATTCTCAATTGCCCTAGTGCCTCAATCAACTGCTCAGAACCTTCGAATAACTTTTGAAAATCCAAAGTCATAATAGGCAATAATTCAAGTTCATCTGCAGATGCAATTTTATCACCTACTTTTACTAAATATGAGGATATACCTTCGGTGATAGAACCTGCTGGGACTTCAAGATTTTGTGCATAGATAGCAAGTCCTACTGTTTCACTATCTAACATCGGCATAATCATCTCTGCTAAGGCGTCTGCTATAGCTTCTAAATTTTCGTTGTCATCTGTTGCGCTATCTACTAGATCATCAGAATCTAGATTTATGTTTTCATAATATTCTGACAATTGTTTAAATATTGAATTCTTTAAGCGTTCCTCAGATAAAACAACTAGCGCCTGATTTTCTACTAAACCATTTTCATCTACACTCGATACCCCATTGACATGTCTTAGCTCATCGTATATAGTCGATAAATATTTAGACGAATCCCCAATGCTTTTGCCATTCTCAGATATTGTTAAAGTCATAATCGGTAGCATCGTCGGATTGATTTTAGTGATCATGCTGTCCATAGTGTCATCTGGCAGACTATCTTTTACGTTTGCTAGCGCGGTTTGAAGATCCAATACTGCTGTGTCTAAATTTGCATCCGAATCAAATTGCATTATTACAATGGAAGCGTGCTCCATTGACATTGACGTTATGGTCTCGATGTTTTGGATTCCCTGAACAGCATCTTCAATGTAATCAGTAACCTGTGATTCAATTTCAAGAGGTGCTAGTCCAGGACTTATTGTTATAGCGACTAAGTATGGAAAATTCATGTTGGGCAAAAAATCTACACTCATCTGAGTATACGAAATAACACCCATTATCATGATTATAATAATCATAACGATTACTAAATACGGTTTTTTAACGCTTACTCGTCCTAACATGTTCTCCTCCACTAGGCAAATTCGGACACTTTAAATTGCATACCTTTACTACAAAAAATTTAATTGACACGCTTTTAAAATGTCATTTTTGGACATTTTAATTTTATTTTATTTTTATTAACTTAATATTAATTATAGCAATATTTTGAAAAGTTCGGTTTTTTTAGTTCTATATTTAGGATTATGCTTTTTACTCCATCTGTCAACCTTTCATAGTAATGATTTTTAGAAATTAATTATACATCAACAGCTAACACCAAATGAACTTTGTAATGAGTGCATATAAAATTAAAATGTAGAATAACAAGTTGTTTCATCAAATTCAATCGTTTATGTCAAATATTTGTTTTTTCTTGTGTATTGTATTATACTAAGAAAGTTTAAATGTTAATAATATGTTAAGTGGTGTGTTTAAAATTTTCTTATTATCATTCATTTAACATGAGGAAATTAATAATGAGATATGAATTTAACACGAATGGTGTCTGTGCACGGAAAATAGCATTTGACATCAATGATAATATCGTGACAAATATTTCTTTCACTGGGGGATGCAATGGAAACCTTAAAGCAGTATCAATTCTTGCTAATGGATTAACAGTAGATGAGATAGAAGCTAAATGCTCTGGCATTTTATGTAATGTGCGCTCTACATCTTGTGCTGACCAGCTGGCAAAGGGTGTAAGACAAGCTTATGAACAGCTAAATGCAAAATAGTGTTTGGGCTTTCTTGTTTTTCGTTACAAACAATTTTGTACTGATAAAGTAGCTATTGACCTTTAATATGATAACTCTTTGATTTATATAGTAGATAATAAATAGTAGTTGCGATTGGTATATTTAAACTCAATATATACGGGACAAATGCAGCTCCTGATGAAAAGTTATCTAAAAATAACGTGGTTACAGTAATGACGGCTATTACTAAAACTAGCAAAATTAAACTATATATTAAATTACTCGTAAAATTAAATTTTGCCTTTGTCCGCTTAGCGGGATTTCGCTTCCACATAAAAATTGCAGTTATTGGAACCAAAAATAAAATACAAGCTATCACAGTTAGCGTGAGTATAGCGTAGTTGAAATATTCATACGCTATGTATATAGACAATAATTCTATTACTATAAACATGTATAGGAATATTGCAGTGTCACGCAATATTTTATTCCCTAGGATGTAATTAAGATTATAATAGTTAATGGCATCTGGTTTAGAGTAGACTCTTATTTTATATCCTTCCTCAGCTAGTGATGATTTTAATTCCTTAAACCTTCTTGACTCTAAACTGGCATAATCCTGTTTTTCAATATCTAAATCAATTTCTGGATCTATATCAGGCTTTAAGCTCATATCAAAAGCATTTTTATATCTAAACTCATCACGTGCTAATACATTAGCATCATAAGTAGCAGAATCGATTTTTCTCGCTCGCGTTGCGTTTTTAGCAATGTACGCCGAATAATCTATTCCGTTTGCATTTTCTTGCAAAACATCAACTTTAGTGGGGGCTGGCGTTGATTCTGATACCGTTGTGTTTTTGTAAACAGCCCTTTGCATAACTTTATTTTCATCATCTCTTAGACCCAATCTGTCAGCAGCATTCAATTTGCGCGCCTCAAGCAAAGGATCAATTTCATTAGTTATGTTTTCACTCCTTGTTATGCTCTTAGGATTTTCTTTTCTAAATAATGGATGGTTACTAAAATCTTTTATGATAATTGGTTGTGCGTTGTAATTGTTGCTTGATTTTTCGTCTTTCTTGCTTTTAGCAGCAATTTCAACGACAGTTGCTTTTATCGTTTCAAGCAACTCATTATTTAATGCCACAGTAGCCAGAGCTTCTTTTGAAATGACAACACCCTCTGTCACAGGAGCATTGGCGTTATCCCACAAATTCAACTGACCCTCAATCTTAGGAATGTTTGATTGCTCCTCTTTAAGTATCTCGCGCGAAGCTAAGTAACTAACTGCTTCGTTAAGGTGGTGTATGATATCGTTTGATAAATAACTTTTTTCATGTTCAGCTGATACTGAATTTTTTTGTTTTAAAGGCTCATTAATAGAACTTTGGACATTAGCCTCGTCTTCTGCTATTTTGTTCTTTTCTTCAATTACCACATTTGAAGCATTAGCATCAGATATCTCATCACTTAGTTTGCTAGAATTATTTATCTCTTCAGATGATTGCTTTTCAATTTCTTCATTTTTAAAATCGCTGTTAACTACTGCACCAGCTTCTTGTACTGTATTTGTCTCTATTGTAGAAATGCTCGCAGATTCAATAAGACTTGTGTCTTTTGTCTCTGTTTCCTCGACATTTGAGATAGGCGTTATATCAACAATTTCATCGCTTTTTAAAGGAGACAGAGGTTGAATACTAATGTTATCGGTTATTTGTAAAGTTATTGTGTCTGTATTAAACACTTCACTGTTTGGTGTTGATTGAACTGCGTCTAGTTTTGCGTTTTCTTTAGATTCTGATTCTTCATTTTTATCAACAGCCTCCTCTATATCTGCTTCAGATGTAGGGATTCTATTATTAAAATTATGTGCCCTTATGCGCTTTGTCGCTGGCCTTAGTGAATTTGGGTCATAAGGAGCATCAACAGTGGCTAAATCAACATCTTTGTCGCTTAATAATGTATCTAGTATTGTGCGTGAAAATTCCCACTGCTTCTGCCCTGTTGTTAAGGTTTTAGTTCCTTTTTCTGTAAGACAATAATATCGTCTCCTTCCCCCATTGCTTTCTTCTCCATAGTATGATTCAACAAATCCTAATTTTTCTAGACGTTTTAGTGCATTATACAACGTAGGTTGTTTAATACTATATCTTCCATGTGAACGCGTGCTTATAATTTCAATGATCTCATAGCCATATCTATCGCGCTCCATGAGGATGTTCATAATTATAGTGTCTGCGTGGCCACGAACTAACTCTATGCTAGGTGATTCCATACTTAATCCTCACACTAATTAACAAAATATATCTCCTATTGAATGTTGTTGCGAACCAGGCCCACAACTAACCCCAAAATATCTAATTTCTCTGGATATATGTCTTTCATATCTTCGTTTTCTGAATGCAACCTTACAACACCATTATCTGATTTATAGTATCTTTTAATTGTTGCAATCTCTTCATCTATCATTGCTAAGACAATTTGACCATTCAACGCCGTTGTTTGTTTTTTTACTATTACATTATCCCCATCTAAAATACCCACATCCCGCATGCTAGACCCACTAAATTTAACTGCGACTAATTCACCTGTTTTGTAAAATAGAGATTTTGGCAAAAAGTGCGTACTTAAAATATTTTCATTATCATATATTTCATGCCCCGCGACATTAATACTTACCTCTTTCACTTCTAGAAATGCTCTATCATCTGGCGTTACATTTAATATTTCAACACCTCTAGATTTACCCTTATGTACTCTTATCAAACCGTCTCGTTCAAGCTCTCTTAATAAAAGAACTACTGATTTGGTGGATCCATACTTCATATAGTCAGCTAATTCACGAACAGAAGGCATAATACCATTTTCAATATATGAATGTCTTACATACCTATATAGTTGTTTTTTCCGCTCATCTCTAGTTTTCCTTATTTGCATGATATTTCCTTATGATTTTTGATACATACAATCACACCCTCTATATTATCAATATTTGCTATTCTATTATATTATTTTTTTTTTTGCAAGTCAATATATTCGTCATTAAAATTCAAATTTGACGTACTTAAGATTATATAAAACAATAAATTATTAGTACTTACAATAATTGACTATTTGCGCACTGTGACTAAATCAATTAACTACCATGACATTTTTTAAGCGTATGATTATTCATAAGATTATCTAAAATACCGCAATTGCTATCTTGATATTTGATATCAATTAAATATGTTTGGCTTTAGTTCTAGAAACCTGCTTCATTTTAAAGATAACACATTCAATTAACTTTAATAAGCTTTTTTGTTTTTTTAAATATTCCAGTTTCGTAAATAAACATAATTGGGCAACAAATAATTTTGTTGCCCATCCCCCTTATCAAACTGAAAATATATATTTCTCGATTACTTAAGAAATTATTAAAACTCCTCCGATTTTAAAGATATGTGAGACAGAATACTGCACATTAATAATGATTTTATATTCTCCAATTTCACCAATCACACGTCCGTCGCTATCAATTATGTCTTTAATGTCTAATAATTCTCCATCTGCATCATATATCTCTATATCGTCAATTCCTACATTTACTATGAATTTACTAGATGATGCCTCAAATATATAACCATTTTCTGTATATCTAAATTTACCAGAAGATTGCACAGCACACGTCATCGGATCTGCATATTGTAAAGATGTGACCGCAGTTATTTGCGCCCCTTGTTCTGCTTTAAATTGATTTGGCGTATTAACCGTTATAGTATATAGATACGATACTATTGTTCCTTCTATATCAGCACTTAATCTTGCCGTATATTTGCCAGGATCTAATAGAATCCTGCCATCTGGTGACAATGCATTATTAATAACGTTTTCACTATTTAATTCATAGAATACAGCCGAGATTAAATAAATTCTATTTGTTATTCGAACATAATATCCAATATCTGGATTGTATTTTATTTGTACTGATGAATCATAGTCTTTTAATACATTATTGAATGCATAAATTGTAAATGCTTTGCTTGGAAGTGGATTGTATTGTTTTATGCTCAAACTACTTGTATCGTTTATTCTGTATTTTGGATACAGAGATAATTTTGTACTTGTTGTTGCGCTCAAATCATCATATTCAAATGTTATTCCTATACTCAACTCGGGTATTGCAGAACTTCCAAAATATACTGGATTTCCTAATTCATCAGTTCGGATTTTAAACCTCCCGGTATTTTTATCATAATAGATGTCTGTAACGTCTGTTGACGATGCGGTTTCTCTGATAACTATACTAACTTTTTTGGCTATTATATTGCCTTTCGTATCGATTACCTGATATTGACCATTAATCCAACGTAGTCCATTTTTATTGCTTGTATCTACATAATAATTGTTTTTTCCATCGCTTCTCAGTACTGTCCCGACATTTACAACAAGCATACCGTCATAAGTGGTTATAGTCGTGCTTATAGATACAGCATTTAAAACCGCTTCGGAAAACTTGACTTGTAATCCTGATCTCGATGTTTCTTTTGTAGTAACTAAACCGTTTGTTGCAATATTATATACCCACTTAATTGACGCATATGAATCACTACCTATGTTTGGTTTAAGACCATTACCTTTTATTATATCATCTTTAATATTTACATAGGTAGTAGTTGGTGTGTTTTGTTGAGCCCTGACACTCTCTGTAATTACTGTACCTTTTTGTTCGTCATAATACGTGACTATACCATCTAAACTTGAAACCAAATTACCAACTATGAGTTTCTCTGTTAAATCTGGCAATACTATCTTGTTAATGTATATGACTTGCGAAAACTCTTCTGTTGTGCCTGTATTAATTTGTATCCAATATTTGCCTGGATTAATAACAACACCATTTCTATCGATTGCATTGCTCTCAACATTCATATTTTCATCTGCATATAATTTAAATGATTTAACTTTAATAACTGTAGACATTGACTCTGTTGTCTTGATCGACGAATCGAATATATTATCGCCTGCAAAAACGTAATCGTTTTCTAGAAAATAAGCTACATTTTTAGCAGGTTCCTTTACTACTATCTTATACGTATATTTCATGATTCCATATGGCAAATTTGCCGATGCAAATTCATTATATATAGCTAGATTAGAATTTAATATCCCCGCGGATTTTGGGGGTGCGATGAGATAAAGCTCTATAGTTTGTTCGCCCACTTTTAATGGATCAAAACCTCTGAGCTTAATAACTTTCAAGGACTTCTGTATCGTACTTGAATCAATTACACCTTTTTCACTGTATGTTACGAGCATATCAATTGTGGTGTAACCACCTTGAAAACTTTGTCCGTATTCATACTCCGTCATCACACTTTCGTGTGGAGCAATATCTACAACATATGTTGCTGTGTTTTTAAAATTCTCATATGCATTATAATTAGAATCAACCACACCGTATTTTATAGAATTAAAGCCCACATACAAACGCTCTCCAGAGTAACCTAATAATAGATCAATATACTGCGCTAGCTCTGGAATTTTTCTCAGATTTATAGAATATCCGAATTCTGCATAATCATTTTTTGGGTGTACTATAAAATCTAATGAGTTTAATAGTTTACTTATTGTACCAAATACTATACTGCTTGATCCACTAGAATCACCCTCAGCATTTTGTGGGAGATTTCTAGTCGCACTGTCAGTATTAAACAAATATTCTATAAGATCTGTTATATCAAATTTAACAGTTTGAGGACCCGCGAGAGCGCCTATTGCTTGTAGTGTAAGGTTGACGTATAGTCCGTCGTCATTACTGTTCATTGGGTCAAATGCAATTTCTACTATCGTGTTAGTAGCAGTATCTGTCTCATCGACCACTAATATATTGAATTTACCTAGCATCTTAATAGTATTTTCTAAATTTGCAGCATCTACTCCATTAAGAATAGCAAAGGGATCTAAATCAGCCTTTACAAAATACTTGTACGCTTTAGATGCATTCCAAATTTCTTGTCCGTCATTAATTTCCTTTAAATATTCTAAACGCGCTACACCCTCCAATTCAAAATTAATCAAATTGTGGGGTGTGTAGTTTATAAGATTAAGACCATCAGGTAGTGTTGTTAATACAGTATCAGGCTTTATCTCTAAGTCAAACAATTCAAACTTAACTGTGGAGCCATCAGGCACTACTAAATCAATAATTTTATTACCGTTTATACTATTTATATTAAGATTTAACCCGTTTTTGAGGAATGTGTCAACTGTGATTTTTTCTAAACCCCATGAATCATTAAATCCAGCATCGACTTTAATACTAAATTCTGGCAATGCACCTATGACATCTAAGATTTTTTCAAATGTAAGATCAATTCCTAGAGCTTTTAATAATAAATTAACGTCGCTATCTAAACCAGAGATTGTAGTCACACTGCTCGACAACAAATTCAATATTGAATTCAATTGCGTGGAATTTAATACTAAACCAGCTTTTTTTGCAGCTAAATCAATATATCCATTTTTGAACAATCCATTAATCATGTCCTCTAGGATCTGCTCAACTGTCAAATTCCCTGTTGGCAATACTGAGCCCAAAAGATCGCCGATTATTTTTGTGATGTTCAAGTCTGTAGCTTCTGTAGTTTTGTCTGATGGTACATATGGATCAAATAAGCCTGGCGCTCCGTTTAATAAGACCTTTTTTATTGACGTGGCTTTTATAGCATGCTTTTTCTCTGCAATATTGGCATAGATATATGGCGTTTCAGTTAAACTGTCTTTATAATACAAATTAATTATTGGAATATCCTTACCATTTTTAAATTGTGTCAATTCAAATAAATATATGTTGGAAGTTTTATCCTTTTGAGTAACATCTAAATCAAGTGATAGTTGCATAAGCAAGTTGATGATAATATCCTCAGAACCATCTTGAGGGATTTCAAGCTTTGATTTAACTTTTACATTAAATGCATCAGTATCAACACTTGTCACATTTTGTGCGCCATTTAATATTTTGTTTATAACATCAACAGCCGAGGCTTTAGTATCAACCACTTCAACAGGCAGTGTAGTGTCATTCCCCTCATCATTGTCATCAGGTTTTTTACAGGCAGTAAGCGCTATCGTTAGTAAGAAAATTACTAATATAAAAAGAGTGGATAAAAGGCGAAAAAGTACATGTCGTTTTATCATAATTTAATCCGTCCTATCATTATTTTTCAATGCAAAATCGGTTAAGAAACCCTCATTCAATAAATGATTAAATTTGCACTTATATCATTTTAACAGAAAATCATGAGTAATAAAAGACCTATTTTCAAAATTCACGAAAATATTTCATGATTTTCCATATTAATCACTTTATTTGCATATTTGTTCACATAACACAACAAAAATCGACAGCAATTTCTCAGATTTCTAATTTGTTAGCAATCATTTGTTTCCTTATATAAGATAAGACCATCATTTATAGAAAAGCTATATCTATACAACCCTCATTTTTTCAATGGTCTTTTTGGGATCATTTGATTTATATATTGCACTGCCTGCTACGAGAATTGTGACACCCGCGTCGATTACAGCTTTAGCGTTTTCTGCTGTAATCCCACCATCTATTTCGATAGGAATATCTATTGAGTTTAGCTCCATAAACTCCTTGACCTCAGTTATTCTGGCAATAGATTCCGGTATGAATTTTTGCCCACCGTATCCGGCATACACACTCATAATTAACAAAATATCGCAGTGAAAAACTAGTTCAGAATACGGTGCGAATGGTATATTTGGATTAAACACAATCCCAGCCTTTTTCCCTTTGGCTCTTATCTTTATTAAGGCTTCTTGAGCTTTATCTATGGACTTTGATGCATCTGGATGAAAAGTCAAATAATCAGCTCCAGAATCAATAAATGCATCCACATAATTTTCGGGTTTTGTTATCATTAAATGGACATCTAGTGGCAATTTAGTTATCTTCTTTATAGCGGCGATCATAGGCATGCCAAATGTTATGTTTGGCACATATACACCATCCATTACATCGCAGTGAACAAGATCCCCACCCCATTCCTCAATGGATTCTACGCTTTTTTGCATGTTAACAAAATCACCAGACAAAATGGATGGTGATATGAGTATTTTATTCATGGTTATTCCTGCTATTAATTAATTCTTTATATATATTAATATATCTTAAATAACGGTTTTTGTCAAGATCACCAGATTCTACAGCCCTTTTAACGGCACAATCAGGTTCTGAGACGTGCATGCATGATGTATATTTGCAATCTTGAGCATATCTGTAGAATTCATCATAATAATTTTTTAATTCCTCTTTGCGAATTCCATTAAGCTCAAATTTAGAAAAGCCACACGTGTCTACAATCATCCCGCCAAACGCATTAAATAGTTCAACATGTCTGGTTGTATGTTTTCCACGTTTTAATTTTAGGGATAGTGTGCCTGTTTTTAATTTAATGTCTAACAACATGTTCAACATGCTAGTTTTGCCTGTAGCGCTTTGTCCTGCAAAACATACTATGTTGTTTGCAATTCTCTCAATTAGATCCTCTCTTCCCTCTCCATTAGTAGCAGATGTAATAATAGTATCTACATCAGTATATGCAGATAATAATGTATTTATTTCTGTTCGCGTCGTTATATCTGATTTATTAAAACATATTATGGGGGTAATCCCTTTGGATCTAGCTTCTATGATAATTTTGTCCGTTAAAAGCAAATCTGGAGCAGGTTCCTTTGCTAAGACTATTATAACCACATCTATGTTTGCGACAAGCGGTCTCAATAATAAATTTTTTCGTTTTTCAACTTTGCAAATATTAGAAATGGGCTTATCAATTTCTAATTGGACAATGTCGCCTACAACTATGTCCCCCCATTGTCTTAATCTACCACGTGCCTTTGAAATATAGTTTTGCCCATCACATGAAACAGTATATAGGTCAGATATTATTTTAGTGACAAGACCCTTTTTAGTTTCCATTAATACCCTTAATATAGCCAAGTCTAAGCTGACCACAGGCCCCAAAAATATCATTGCCCATGCTTCTACGTATAGTTGCAGAAATGTGTCCTTTCGTTAGAGTATCTAAAAATTCTTTGATCAGTTTAGAATCAGCTCCTATTAATTTTTTTTCTTTTACAAAATTGAGAGGTATTAGATTAACATGACATGGTAGACCTTTTAAAAGCGCTATCAATTCAAACGCGGATGCTTGAGTTGAATTTTCGTTTTTAGCTAGTGCATATTCAAAAATGATTCTGCGACCTGTTTTATTGAAATAATATTTTACAGCATCTAAAATCGAGGCAATATTATATTTTCTGTTTTGAGGTATTATCTTGTCTCTTTTTGTATCAGTAGGAGAATGCAAAGAAATAGCAAGAGTGACTTTATGCCCTGATTCTGCTAATTCTTTAATTTTGTCTGGGATACCAACAGTCGACAAGGATATATTGCGTTCACTTATGTTTATGCCTTTTTCAAAATTGACTAATTCAATAAATTTAATAACATTATGATAGTTATCTAACGGTTCTCCGCTCCCCATCAAAACAATGTTTGTAATCGCCCTTTTGTTGTCTGGCCTTTTATTCAATCGCTCAGATAACAACACCTGGCCCAAAATTTCGCCAGCCGATAAATTGCGCTCAAGCCCGTTTATTCCACTTGCACAAAAAGAACAACCCATTCTACAGCCCGCTTGAGTCGATACACACAAGGTATCACCATAATCATGAGGCATATATACCCCTTCTATTGTTATTCCATCCCGCAGTCTGTATAAATACTTTTTTACACCATGTTGCCCTAAAAACTCTTTTTCTAATTCGACCGAAATTGCATCATATTCTTGTTTGAATTTCTCTCTTAATTGGACAGGTAAATTAGTTGCTTCAGAGTAGTCTTTACAATGCAAAATCATCTCAAATATTTGCTGAGCCCTAAATGCTGGAAATTTATGTTTAACTACTAATTCTGAGAGCTCATCATATGATAAATCTTGTAAAGTAAATCTCATGCTTTGCGAATAATTTTGGCTATATAGAAGCCATCTGTTCCGTCACTAGATGGTAGAAACTGCTCTTCATAGTCTAAATAATATGTTGGATGCTTTTTTAAAAAATTACTAACTATTTCATTATTCTCCATCTTCAAAATTGTGCAGGTTGAGTATATGAGAATTCCGCCACGCTTTACATACAATGCTGATACGTCTAACATTCTAGCTTGCGTCACAGTCAATTCTTTTATGTCCTTCATGGATTTTTTGAAAATTATATCACGTCTCTTTGTTATCACCCCAAGACCTGAGCAAGGAGCATCAACTAAAACCACATCAAATGATTTGCTCCAGTCCTGTTTAAACTCAGTTGCGTCGTTTTGAAAATATTTAAGCGTAACATTCATTCTATCTGCATAAGTTTTCATAAGCGCTATCTTGTGTGGATAAATATCGCATGCCGTGACAATTGCACCTTTATCAGCTAGATATACACTTTTGCCTCCTGGCGCGGCACACACATCTAACACTTCTTTGTTTTTAACAGGGCCAATTACATCTACTGCAAGTGTTGAGGTGTAACTTTGATAGGTTAGCTTGCCAGTGTTGAAAAGTCTCTTTATGTATGGCGTGATCGAAACATAATATCCCGTTTTGGTCTTTTCGAAATTTCCAACCTTTTCCTCAAAATTTGCAGCACGTACAGATTGTGCTAGTCTGACATGAACCTCATGTCTTTTCTCAACATACAGTATCTCATCATAATTATCTGGATAACTTTCTTTTATGACGTTTATGAGCCATAACGGCATTTTGTACTTAATTTCTTCATACCTAGGCTCATCAAAGTCTGGTAGCTCATATTTTTCTTCACTTACACGCTTTAATACTGCATTGACATACCCTTTAAGCGCTTCCTTTCCTATATCAGCTGTAAGGTTTACGCTTTCATTAACAATTGCGTATGCAGGTTCGTTCATGTATCTCAGCGCATAAATGGCTTGCATTAACAAAACACGGATTGCCTGCTGAGGGGGCTTAGAACTTGTAGCCTTAATTATACTGTCTATCTCAAAATAATTCTCCAGAGTTCCGTTAACTACTTGAGTCACAAATGATCTATCCTCATCACTTAATTTGTTAAGTATTAAATTGACATATGCACCTCTGCGAATTATTTCAGATAGTGCATCATAGCTAGCCCGCCAATTTGACATGTTGCCTCCTAAAACAACGAAACCTCGTCATTTAATTCTCTTTAAATTTGTCCCCTATATTAACCGTGCGACCTCTAAAATAATCTCCCGCATACATAATTTTACCAGATTCACCTTGTACAATCAAAGGAATTATTGCATAATCTTTGCATTTAACAGAAATGCCCCGTTTATTACTGACCACTACTGTACTTGGCACCGCGGAGTATTCGTCATAATCAATTTTTGCCTTCAATATTTTAAGCCTGCCATGAGACGTAATAGTGTATGCTCCTGGATTTGGAGCATACGCTCGTATAAAATTCACAATATCAGTAGCCCTCGAATTAAAATTTATAACTGCATTCTCTTTTTTTAATGGAACGGTATGAGTTGCAAACTCATTATTTTGTGGGGTCAATACCATAGAGTTATTATAAATTAAGTCTAAAACTTCCACTATAGCATCACCTGCTAATGGTGATAATTGATCTAAGACCTCTTCTGTGTTTTCATCACCTTTTAATTTTATTGATTTTTTTAGAATAATATCCCCAGCATCAACTTCCATAACCGTCCGCATTATTGTAATACCTACTTCAGTGTCACCATTAAGTAAAGCATATTGTACTGGTGCTGCACCTCTATATTTTGGAAGAAGTGATGCATGTGCATTTATAACACCAAATGGAAATAAATCTATAACCCGCTCTGGCAATATCTGTCCATATGCTGCCGTTATCATTATGTCTGCTTTTAAACTTGATAAAATATCATATCCATCTCTACCTACCTTTTCAAACTGATAGATGGGCAGGAAATTCGTCAAAGCATATTCTTTTACAGCAGAAAATTTGATACCATGCCCTCGCTTATTTACTTTATCAGGTTTTGTGAGCACAGCGACAATCTCATGGCTAGTCCCCATTATAGCTTTCAAAACACCCACTGCAAATGCCGGCGTCCCGCAGAAAATCACTTTCATACAGGATCCTTCCTCGATTCCTCTTCAGGGGGTGGGCACTTTCTGTCTATAAACAATATGCCGTTTAGGTGATCAACTTCATGACATATTATTCTTGCAAGATAATTATCAAACTCTCCTTCATGTCTTTTTCCATATCTGTCTTGATATGACAGAGTTAATTTATATGGTCTCTTTACATAACAATTCATAGAGCTCGGAACAGATAAGCAACCTTCAGGAGCTATTGATTCACCAATTTCATTTGAAATTACTGGGTTTATAAGCTCAAACTCTTCACCTCTAAACATTATTACTACTATTTTTTTTAATATTGCAATTTGTGGTGCGGCTAAACCAACACCATCGCTTTTAAGAGTTGTAAGCTTCATGTCGTCTAGTAAGGTCCATAACCTATGACCAAAATAATTAACTACTCTTGTTTTAGCCCTCAAAACATTATCACCCAGTTTTATAATACTACGAGTCCCTGCCCCAGCGATACTAAGCTCTCTAATCCTAGATTCAATGGCTTTATTCTCAATATTAGCTTCGTCAATACCAAAGTCATGTATGATTTCTTTATTATTAAATTTTTTGTTTGTGTCTTTTTCTGTTGCCATTTATATCTCACTTATTGCATCTGTTTAGGATTAATTTCAACAGATACATATACTTTATTATTTGATGCTTTTGAACAGTCAAATATGCTTTGTAGAATTGTATCACAATCAGCTTTTAATACAATTATAACTTGATATCTTATATTACTACGTAAGCGCTTTATAGGAGCACTCATAGCTTGAACTCTTAGAATAATTCCTTGAGCATTGTCTTTAAGCCGCCTTATATCTTCTCTGATCTTTATGGTTTCTTGTTTAACCAAATTCTCGTCTTGACCTGATATAAGGACTCGTATGATCTTTGTGTATGGCGGGAATTTAGTAACTTCTCTGATAGCACGTTCACGCTCATAAAATCCAAGATAATCATACTTTTTTGCAAATTCGAAAATTTCATGACCTGGATTGTATGTCTGCATGATAACTTTTCCAGGTTTCTCCTCTCTCCCAGCACGACCTGCCACTTGCGTGATTAACTGAAAAGTGTCCTCGTTTGCTGTATAATGAGAGAAGTATAGCGATTGATCAGCATCTAAAATTCCCACTAATGTTACGTTCTTAAAATCATGTCCTTTAGTTACCATTTTTGTGCCAACTAAAATATCAGCTTCCCCGTCCGCGAAATCAGTCAGTATTTTTAAATATGAATCTTTTGCTGTCACCGTATCGTTGTCTAATCTCAATATTTTTGCATCTGGAAACATCTCTAATAATTCGTCCACGACTCTTTCGGTGCCCGATGAGCCCTCACTGAGCGCTGGATTCTTGCATTGCGGGCAAATATCTAGAGCATAGAAAGTGTTCCCACAATAGTGACATTTTAAATGTTTCTCCTGTCTATGATATGTAAGACTCACATCGCAGTCCGTGCACATCGCAACATATCCACATGCCTTACAACGTATAAAGGAAGCAAAGCCACGTCTGTTTATAAAGATTATTGCTTGTTGTTTAGAAGCTAAGACTTCTCTGATTGAGTTTATCAACACTCTTGAAAACATCGATTTGTTATGATCTTTGATTTCATCGCGCATATCAACGATTCTAAATATAGGTAGTGCCTTTTGATTAATTCTGTTTTCTATTGTGATGAGTTTATACTCACCATTTTGTGCCTTGAGATAAGATTCAACCGATGGGGTAGCGCTACCTAACACTACCTTTGCATTATTGTATCTAGCTCTAAATTGCGCTATGTCAATGGTAAAATATCTTGGATTCGTATCACTAGAATAGCTACTGTCATGTTCTTCATCTACGATAATAATACCAACATCCATTATAGGCGCAAATATTGCAGATCTAGCTCCCATCGCAACACGTGCCACACCATTCCTCAAGCGTCTCCATTCGTCAAAGCGCTCGCCCTTTGATAATCCACTATGTAATATGCTAACTTGCTCCCCAAATCTTGCCCTAAATATCCCAAGCATTCTGTGCGTCAATGATATTTCAGGCACCAGCATTATCGCAGTTTTTCCAATAGCTAAAACCCGCTCAATTACAGACATGTATATCTCTGTTTTTCCACAACCTGTGACGCCGTGAATCAAAAATGTTACCGTACTACTATTGGGTGCACTATTATTATTATAATTCGTTATTTCATTAATTGCATTTAACTGGTCGCTAGTTAATAGTATCTCTTTGCTTTCTGTGTTTGCACTTTTGGGAATTCTTCTAACTTCACCACCCGTTTTTTCAATAACACCTTTATGTAATAAAGTGTTAATTGCAGATTGTGAATACCCCTCATTCAAAAGTACCTTCTCAAATGCCCCACAACAATTGAGTCTCTCTAATAACAGAGTCTGCGCATTGCTTACCCTGCTGCCTAGAAGTACTTTAATATCATCAGCTGTTAACCCGCTTTTGATTTCTATGAAATTTCGGGTTAACTCTTTAACATTATTGTTTCGAAAATCCGCAGGGATAAAGAGCCTCAGTGCATCAATGAATCGGATATTGCTTTTTGTCATAAATCCAGCTAGTTCTATCATCTCTTTTAATATAACTGGATAAGGATCTATAGTTGAGATAATTTGCTTAGTTGCCAGTTTAGACTCTTCATTGCTTTTTTCAATGACAAATCCTTCAACTTCTCTATTTCCGAAAGGGACTTTTACTCGTGATCCGATTTCTATATCAAAATTAGAGTTGTAATGAAAAAACTTATCAATATTTGAGTTGCTTAAATCTACTATAACTTTATATACCAACTCGCAACCCCAAAATATAGTTCAGAATCTCGTCTGCTAGCTCGCGCTTTGGCATACACTCAAGCAAATTAACAACGCCGTCCTTTGTTATTATTGTTGCAATGTTTGTGTCAGAGTCAAAACCTGCACCATCTAACGTCACATCGTTTGCAACTACTATGTCAGCATTTTTTGACTCTAACTTGCTAAACGCATTTTCTAACACATCATCAGTTTCGGCTGCAAAAACTACAAGCGTCTTATTTCCCTTTAATTGACCAACCCTTTTTGCAATATCTGGGTTCTTAACCAAATTTAACGTCAAAGTATTTGCTTTTATCTTTTTGTCTTGATAATTTTCAACCTTATAATCAGATGGCGCCGCAGCCTTAATAATTATATCTGCCTCATCTAAATTGTCTAAGACCGCATTCAACATTTCCTCTGTGGTCTGAACACCAATAGTCTTATATGTTTTAGGTGATTCGGTCGTCATATTACCTTTTATAAAAATAACCTTCCCGCCCCTATCTTGAATAGCCTCAGCTATTGCTACACCCATCTTTCCTGAGGACCGATTAGAGATGTAACGCACTGCATCGATAGGCTCCCGTGTGGCTCCTGCAGTGACAATAGCGGTGAGTCCTCTGTAATCACGTGAGGGGGTCAACATGTCATCTACATACTCAAATATTTCTGATGGCTCACTCATTTTCCCAATGCCCACGTCCCCACAAGCAAGCCTTCCTTCAACAGGACCTACAAAATTCACGCCTCTTTGTTTTAAAATAGATATATTTGCTTTTGTAGAATCATTTAAATACATGTTAGAATTCATTGCAGGTGCAATTATAATGGGGGCATGAGTAGCCATAATTGTGGTTGTTAACATATCATCAGCTATTCCATTTGCAAATTTTGCTATAAAGTTAGCTGTAGCAGGGGCTACTATAAACGCGCTTGCAAGTTTTGCATAGCTAATATGTTCAACATCGTACTCTCTGTCTTTATCAAAGACATCCACCGTTAGACGATTTTTGCTTAATGTCTCAAAAGTCAGTGGCGTGACAAACTCTAAAGCATTCTTAGTGGCTATAACACGCACATCATAATCAGCCTTGACAAATCTAGACACGAGCTCACATGCTTTATATACAGCTATCCCACCAGTTATTCCTAAGATTATAGTCTTGCGGGCCATAAATAATTACTATAATACTATACGGATTTTATCGTCGTATATCTCTTTTGCTGCATATGAAATGGCGTTTAATCCAGAATTTTCTAAATCCTCCGCTTCCATTGACAAAAGTTCTTTAGTCCTTCTGGTAATTGCAGCAACTAATGCGTATCTGCAAGGTGCTTTCTTTATTAACTTGTCGATTGGTGGATCCATCATGATTGAATACCCTCCTATAATATTATTGACATTTCGTTGTTTTAATTGTCACGGCTAGTGAGTGTGTTGATTAATTCGGGATTTCTAGCCATTTTAGTGCGCTCGGCTGATATTATTGCTTTTAAAGTATTAATACAAGATCTAACATCGTTGTTTACAGCTATATAATCATATTGCGTCATGCTATCTAGCTCTGTTTTCGCTATTTCTAGTCGCGCGGCACGATCCTTAGGATTTTCGCTACCTCTTTTATCCAATCGCCTTTTCAATTCATCAAAACTTTTTGGTGTTATGAAAATCAAAACGGCATTTGGAAACATTTGCCTCACATTGGCAGCACCCATAGTTTCAATCTCTAAAACTACATCCTTTCCCTCATTCAATAATTGTTCAACAGGCGCTTTGGGTGTCCCATAATAATTATCAAATTTGTTAATATACTCTAAAAACTCATTATTATCTATCATCTCTTTGAATTTGTCTTTAGAACAAAACAAATAATGTACTCCATTCGCTTCGCCATTTCGAGGATTTCTCGTAGTAGCTGATACGGAAATACTCAGATTCTCAACTTCACTACGAAGCTTCCCTAACACAGTACCTTTGCCTGCTCCAGAAGGTCCTGAGATAACAAACAATATTCCAAGTCTTTTCATATGTATCCTTAATCATTCTATATTTTGTATTTGCTCCCTCATCATCTCCACGATGTTCTTCATGTCTAACAAAATTCTAGTAACATCATAATTGTTGGCTTTAGAAGCTATGGTATTGACCTCACGATTAATTTCATGAGTCAAAAAATCAAGTTTCTTGCCCACTAATCCATCTTGATGTAATATCTCGTCAAAATGTTCGAGATGGCTTTTAATCCTAGTAATTTCCTCATCAATATTGAGTTTATCTACTATAAAAGCCACTTCCTCATAAATTTTGTTTTCGCTGACTGAGGGTTGAGATAGAATCGAGTCAAATATACGATTAAGTAGTTTTTGTCTGTGCTCTACCATTGATTTTGGAGCGATTTGGGCAATTTCATTGGTGCAAACAGATAAATCGGCTAATTTGGTTTTCAAATCACGATTTAGCTTAGAACCTTCTATCTGCCTCATTAAAATCAGCTCATCTGTAGCAACTTTCGTAGCTTTAATTATTAATAAAGCTTGATCTTTTTCTTTTTTTTCATCATCCACAATTGAGCGATGAGATACAACATCTGGGATTTTGATAAGATCAGCTACAGTGATTTGACCGTTAAATCCCAACCCCTCTATTTTAGATGCAATATCTAAATAGGATTTAGCAAGAGGTTCATTTAAGATTAACATAGTATCACTAGGGCGGGTACATTCATATACTAACACTATCTCTACTCGCCCTCGTTTTACAAACGCTGATACTGTGCTACGCATAGCGTCCTCTACATATTGAAATCCCCGGGGTAATCTAAATGAAAGATCCAAAAACCGATTATTAACCGAACGTAATTCCACAATGGCGCGCCCACAATCCGATTCAATTATACCTTTACCATATCCTGTCATGCTATTCATCTATGCGAGCACCTCTTTTTAGAATCTTGTAGCCCTCACATCAATTAAAGACTAGTCAAAATAGCGTCTTAGGAATGCAAATACTATAGTAAATGAAATTTATCAGATTTATTACGTGTCGATTCTAAATCGAACATATTATATCATAAAACAGCAATATTTTAAAATAAAAATTGATTCATAAAGAGAATATTGCATGAAAGTTAATTTTTTACTCAAAAAAATTCAATGTTTAATATTTTGGTTAATAATATTCAACCTTATGAAATCAAAGAAAATTCTGGTAAAGTTCTAGTATAACCCAGATCTTTTAATTCTATACAAAATTTGTTTATGCTTTTCCCATGAATTCTATCTTTACAATGGAGTTTTTCTGTCTAATATGTTATAATTTAAGTTAATGCGTCACATATGGAGTTCTCAATGGAATCTGTAATGAAAAAATTCTTGAAGCCTAAAGACATTTTTGCATATTCGCTTGGTCTTTTTGGATTTCAATTTATAGTGGGCTTTCTTAATTCATACCAGGCAGAGTTTTACTCTGGGGTAATGGCTGCAGATTTTGCAATCATCGGAATATTGCTTCTGGTAGTAAAGGCAGTATCCGCAATATTCGACCCGTTTGTTGGAACGATGATTGAACGAATGAACTCAAAGCATGGCAAACTCAAACCATTCATTATTTACTCTGCTATACCATTATTGCTTTTAACCGTATTACTTTTTGTTGAAGTCAATCTTCGTGGGACTTGGTTATATGTCTATATTTTTGGGACATTCCTACTCTGGAGCATAGCAATGACATTAGGTGATGTTCCATCTCAAGCCCTTGCCTCTGTATTAACACCTAACCCAGAAGAAAAAACTAATGTCATATCTTTAGCTAATACTTTTAAATCAATTGGGCTTGTAGCATGCGTCGCTGTCGTGCCAATAATTTGCATGATAGTCCCAAATGGCTCGCCTGGCTTCACTGAAGGCGATCCTATTGCCTCAATAGAATATTTCATCGCATCTGTTATTATCGGCTTTTTGGGATGTGGTTTGTTTTTATTGATTTTCTTTTTCAATAAAGAACGTGTCCCATATAAAGTTGAGAAAGCTAGTTTTAAAGACATGACTAATGCCGTTAAAGGCAATAAGCCTCTGATTTTAGTGCTCATTTCCTGTTTCTTAGGGTTCGGTCGACAAATTCAAACTGGAATTGGAATTCAAGCGGCAAACGTTCTAGTAGGAAGCCAAAACCTTGCACTGGTATTGGGAATAACCGCTGGTATTGGGGCACTAGTTAGTATGTCATTAATGCCTGTCTTAATTAAAAAGTTTAACGAGAAAAAGGTTTATATCGGCGTCTCTATCTACGGATTTGTCGTGTCTCTAATAACATTCTTAGTGGGATCTTCTAATATTTATGTTATGCTTGTATTGCTCTTTCTAGTCGGACTGCAATTTGGCGTAGTCAATATTTTACCAATGGTTATGGTAGCAGATAGTGTTGACTATTATGAATATAAAACTGGTAAGCGTAATGAAGGGGCAGCTTATGCTGTTTTAAGCCTAACCATTAAACTCACATTGGCACTTAGTACTGCTTTGGGACTAATTATGTTAAGTGTTGCAAAATATGACCCTAATGTTAGTGCTAATGACACTACTAAAAAATTGGTGTATTTTGCTTACTCATTCTTCCCTGGTTTATTTAGTTTATTGTCTATTATACCTATTTTTAAATATAATTTGGTAGGCAAAAGAAAGACTGAGATTGCAGAGGCCTTGCAAAAACGCCGAATGGAATTATCTTCAGCATCAGATACTAATGGATCTACCTCAGATTCATCTAACAGTGAATTATCCTCAGATAACTCAGAAATTAGAAACGATGATTCAAATCAAAATGGCGACAGTTAAAGAAATTTTAGCTATTTGCATATAACTCATTATAAATCTTGAAATGCTTTTCGAAAACGAAGTTATCGACGATCTCCAATGTGATGGTCTAAAAATAATACGAAACACTAAAGGGTATGCGTTTACGTCCGACTCAGTTCTGCTTGCAAATTTTGCTAAAGCGCGAATGACTGATTGTGTGCTCGATTTAGGCACTGGGTCTGGAATAATTCCTATATTGATGTCAAAAAAAACAAAGGCTAACCACTTTGTAGGCATTGATATTCAAGCTGATATTTGTGATTTAGCAAGGAGATCTATCGAATTAAATAATCTGTCTGATCGTATTACAATTATAAATAATGACATGACAAAATTAACAGAAAAGGATATCGGCAAATTTGATGTGGTAGTGTCAAACCCTCCCTACTATACTGTAAATCAAAAAAATAAAAACATTAACGAAAGAGCTATATCTAGATCTGAAATAATGATAAATTTGAAAGAATTGATAGCGACTGCACATAGGCTCATAAATTATGGAGGGCTTTTATATATGGTACTGAAAGCAGATAGGCTAGTGGATTGTTTGACTAATCTGAGAGAGAAAAAAATAGAACCAAAACTCTTGATTCCAGTTCAGCCTACGCCAAATAAACCAGTCGATGTTCTGTTGATAAAGGCAAAGTACGGAGGACGCGCAGGCTTGATTATCGAAAAACCAATAATTGCACAAGGTTACTTTTCAAGTTGATGTATATGGAACACACTAATAAAATTGGAACATGTTATCTCGTCGGGACCCCGATCGGAAACTTAAAAGATATAACTCTACGCGCACTCGAAACTTTACGTTCTGTAGACGTAATTGCGGCTGAAGATACTAGGCACACAGGTGTCTTGCTAAATCACTACGAAATAAATAAACCACTGATTAGTTGTCATGAACATAATGAGAGAGCCGCAACACTTAAAATTAAAGATTTTTTAAATAGCGGTAAGTCAGTAGCTATCGTCAGTGATGCTGGAATGCCAGGGATAAGTGATCCAGGGGCATATGTCGCACGCACATTGCGAAATGACGGATATTTGCTAACCGTAATCCCAGGCCCATCCGCACTAACATCTGCGGTCAGTTTAGTCGGGCTAGTGGATGGTGCCTTCTTGTTTTTAGGTTTTTTACCAGAAAAACTACAGCATAAAAAAACAATGCTCTCCCCTGTCAAGGATTTGCCATGGCCTGTTGTTTTCTATTCTGCCCCTCATAATATTGTTAAGGATATATTATTTCTGTATAACACATTAGGAGATAGAAAAGTTTATGTAATAAAAGAATTGACAAAAGTTTTTGAAACAGTATATGAAGGCACTTTATCTAATGTTAATATCGAAAATACAAAAGGTGAGTTTGTCCTTATAATCGAGCCGCCTTTGAAATCAACCATATCAGATGAGTTAATATTAGACGAAATAAGCTTGTTATTGAACAATAAAATCACTACCAAATCTGCAGTTGAACAAGTCGCCACTAAATATTCTATTTCTAAGAACTCGGTTTATTCATTGTACTTAAAGAATTCTTGCATAAAGTCCCCAATCTCTTAATAATTAATGAGACTAAATACGAATTTAAATGTGCTTTTGATATTTCTCGAATAAAACCGAACTTTGGTATTCCTTTTAATCTACTATGGGGCGCAATTAATGTCATGTATAGATTGTATATGAATTAGCATTTTTCAACCTCCCACAGTATTAGAGCATTAACCTCATTGATTTGACAATTAACTTTCACTCATACGTAATTCTTGATTTATCTATCATGTTATGTTAAAATTAATCTTATATGACTACTGTTAAAACAGAAAAAACAGACATATTTATTAAAAACAGTAACTGTAAATACTTAAAAAAATGTTTTACTTGCATACTGTTTTAAGTTATTCTATATCACGATATTAAAGAATTTAAGAATAATCAAATATACATCTCTTGGAGTATAATTATATGACGCAGGAAAAACCTAGAATTAGAGATCCGTTTAACTATAAGCTCATATATATTTATAGTATTGATGACAAACGTCACAAAGGTCTTTTAAAGATAGGTGAAACCACATTTGATAATCCATTTGTAGAAGATAACCATGAATTGCTAAAAAGCGCGGCACACGTTAGAATTAAACAACAAACACAAACCGCTGGCATTCCATATACTCTATTACATACAGCAATTGCAATTTCTAGA
>JAIRMA010000080.1 GCA_031259085.1 Christensenellaceae bacterium | reverse complement strand
TAATTATTTGTGTACAATATGTTTCATCGTGTTCTGCCATTAAGAGGTGCGTCCGCATTGGTCTGCGGCTATTAAGGTAGAGAGAGCCACCGAACTGATCAAATATCAAGTTGCCAATGTTGCTAGAGTTGCGTATTAGTTAGATGAGTAGCCGGACTGATTTACTAGTTATATGCTTAACAGAGCTGTCTTTATGTCTCATAAAGTTGAGAACGTCGGTTTGATCACGTTGACCGTTCCATAATTGTTTATCAGTCTACTTACCATTTCTAGCAAGCTATATGAGTTCGTGCTGGTTCTGGAATTTAGCATCTCCCAAGTGCAATTTGATCTTTACATATATCAGGAGTTGCTCATCTACAAGTTCTGACTCTTTAAGCGCCATGACAAAATAATCAATTTTGTGGCAGCTCAAAACATAAAGGGTGCTACCTGGTTATAAACAGCCTATGCACTTTTCTCCACTAGGCGTTTAAATCTTCCTAGTAGACACTAAAGCTTTCTAAATACCAGTGGCGCCTCTTGCAATCACTAATTCCTTGTGTTGATAATTCTTAAGCAAGCTCTCAACGAACTTAGGCCAAAACGTCGGCTCGTCATTTTAGTCTCTAAAGGTATTCCTTATATACCTGCGATCTGTTAAAAAGGTATAATAATCCACAGCACTTTCCAAAACTCTGGATAGAAAATCACGTTATATAGCGAGGTTTTATCCACTAATAACTGTTCTCAACTCTTTTTAAGTGGTGCCAGGTCGCTCTTACTTTAGAGGTGGATCCTTAATTTTTAAAACAGTCGAGCAAGGCAAATTATATCCGTCGTGATTAAAATTAGTGAAAACACTCACTATGTTATCATAGCAAGTTTATTAATTTTTTCTAGGCAATGCGGCTTTAGCGCGTCTGGTCCGATAAAATTTTATACGTCATACATAAAAAAACCCACAGCCGCCTTCAAATAGCGCCTGTGAGCCTCTATAAGAAAAAGGAGGTCAATTAACTACGTTGTTCTATCTCTTGATAGCGTGCCGTCCAAACTCGGCATTAACTTTCTCTTGAATTATTTTTTGCTTTAATTCGTATACTTCACGCTTTTTTTCTGCCGCTATTCGTTCTTCCTCTTTTACTTTTAATGTCTTTTTAGGTTCTAATATAATGTATTTATTAATTGCTAAATCCTTAGGAAACCCATTTTTAAAGACTATCATTTCTTTTTGACCATAATATAATGAAAGATAAATTACTTCTTTTATGAGATCATACCAATCAATATCTTGTTTGAATTTATTATCTATGCATATTGCTAAACGCTTGGATTCCCCATCTATTATACTATTCTCATAGGTTTTAATGTAATTAAATTCATGTGTGAAATAGCCACGCTTATATGACGCAACACAATTATTTTCAAAAACAGGCGGTGCAGGATTTTCTATATTTGGATATTTCGAATGCAGAAACAAATTGTAATTGTAGCAACGCTTATATCTTTCAAGTTCAACACTACTAGGCGGTGTGTTTGGTCTTTTACTGAAAATATAAACTTTTCTTACAGAATTTGCTGCCTCTATTTGTGCCTGCCTTTGTATAACAACTGGATCGGTATGTGGTGTAAATACAACGCCACAATAGTTCTCCATTTGTTTTTCACCGACATAATTAGTGTCGTCGTAAAATGATTCCCCAGTTTGCTCAAAATAAAAGTCACACATTTGATCGTAGTCGAACCAAAGGGTTTTACTGGAAGAGGAAAATATTAAATCATATAATTGAACAAAATAACCATCATCGGAATTCAAAACACTAATGGCTTGAACATCTTTGTCTGGATGAGTTAGTCCATGCCAAACAGCTCCTTTGATGTTATGTGGATCATCTTGCGAATTTGTGGCCCTAAGTGGATTATAATCAAGCAACCAATTTGAGTACTTAGCCAAAATGTCTTTTAAAGTATTATTGTTTATGGTTGGGTACAACCTCCTAAATGCTCTGATTCCTTCCTCAGAATAGTCCACCGAGAGGGAATATTCACACCCCTCGAACAATTTATCATCCATATTATCTCACCTCCTTCATTATTAATGCATTTCATAAGCATCATTCTACTATCAATAAATAATATATTTTTTATAGCAAACCGAGCAAACTATTCAAAAGTTATTTTAAATGGAATAATTTTCGGTTTCTTGTCCCTTTTCTGGCCTTCCTATCCATTTATCATACTTCTTCCTTTGATTTATTGCGTATTCACGATCTTTTTCGCTTTCAAAATAGTTTTTTTCGCGGCTTAGTTCTCTATCTGTATAAGTAAACCTTGAAAATTTATCTTTCTTTGGTGATCCTAAATTTGTAAAAGGTGTGTTTTTGTCGGTTTCTTTAAGCCATCTTGGATAGTCTCCATACCAGGTTTCATGACCTATTTCCTGAAGTTCACCATCATCATTCACATGTTCAGTTGTTGTATGTCCTACGGCTTCACCATCTTTAAAGACAGTTATTTCCTTTTGTCCATAAACATTTCCGAATATCTTCATGGTCTCCAAAAATTCTTTCCAGCCTTTTTCATCTTTGCCTGGATAATAAACAACAAAACTAGGCTCTGATGGGGCATTGGGATTTTCAGCCGTCCAACCTCCATCACGTTTTAAATAACCATAATGGTGTTTTTTGCTAAAAAATTCTAGCTCTTTTTCAATATCGGTGTTGTTAGCTTTGTTGTTTTTCTTTTTATATTCTTCCTTAAAAATAGCTTTTTCGGCTTTATATGCTTTATTAAAATCAGCGTCATCCTCCGTAATGCCTTTTTTATCTAACCTGTTCATAATTTCAGTTTCAATTTTTTCAGAATTTTTAGGGTCTTCAAAATATTTATCTGCTTGAAAATCGCTATATCCTGTAAATATAACACCTCTTGCAATACCATATTTAAATAATTCTCGAGCAACAGAGCTTGCATATACATTTGTTAAAAGTGATTTTCTTCTATAGTTAGCCCAAATCTCATAATGCCTATCTCTAATATATTTACCAAACAATTTTTCGGCCTTGCGTTTTGGTAGATTATCATCTATATGTACTACTTCGCCCCGATTATCTTTTTCCACTATTTTATATGTTTTATCGAAATTTTTATACAAAAAATATGCGCCGCTCGGCGTAGG